>CAZGXS010000074.1:0-3342 GCA_964529935.1 uncultured bacterium
CTCCGACATAACTTCCCTCTCAAATTAGCGCACCTTCGGTGCGGACAGGCACAAAGGCATACAAACAGGCACAGAGGCACAGAGTTAAAAAATCTCAATAAGGCCCAATACCCCTTCGGGGCACAAGCAAATTGGGCAACTACCATGTGCTCTTGGATGCTTATGCCCTTTAGGGTAAAAGACGAACTGTAGTTGCTTGATTTATCAAGCTAATTTATAGATGTTTATACTTGCCTTAAAAAACTGTAAGTATCGGCACTTATTCTTCACTTTGTGCCTCTGTGCCTCTGTGCCTCTGTGCCTTCTTTTTCTATAGTTATTTCAAAGGCAGAAACGGGCATCTTTATCGCCCAATTGGAGAGAACTTTGGGATGTATTTCGCCCACCATTCCCACCGTTTTACCTCTACTCTCTATTGCACCGCAACGGCCTTCTATGAACGAACGATGCTGAACTTCTTGCAGATGATAAGGAGAAGATAATCCCTCCCTCAGGCCTTCCAGTATCCTGTGGATCGCGGTGAATCCAGCCTCTCTACCCGAAATAAGCACCGCTAATCTGATCTCCTCCCGGGGCCCATTTTCCTTGAGGGCTACCTCACCCACTTCAAATATCTTATGGGGATATTCTACCTGAGAACTTTCCCTCTCCACTTTAAGAAGCCCGGGAATGAGCCTGTTCCTTAAGGCCGCATAGGTCGCGGTCATCACATTATCTATTTCAATAGCCCCGCCGGATTCCTCTCTCATCCACTGATAAAGCTCTCTCCTATCCATCAAGGCGTTAGATATTATTTCCTGAAACTCCATCCCGGTGAGAATTTCTCTCACCCGGTCTATTATCTCCTGCTCTCGGGATAACCCTCCCACGGTGAAATCAGTTAAAGGTAGGGGTAAGAAGTTATCATAACCCTTAACTATAGCCAGATCCTCGATGATATCATATTCATGCATACAATCGCTCCGATAATAGGGAGCAATAACAGCAAGAGATTTTCCCTCTTCATAGCTTTCATATCCCAACCGATTCAGAGAGAGAGCAAGTTCCTCCCGGTTTATCTCCAGGCCTAACATCCGGTTCACCTCTTCAACATCAACTTTCACCTCTTCATTCATCTGGAGGGGAGAAAGCTGGTGCTGACCAATTAAAGTAGGATAGGGATAGAAGGTTTCACATCTTTCTATAGTTCCTCCCCGGAGGGAAAGAGCGGCAGAAATAATGTTTAAGGTTAAGATAACGGCCTTTTGGTCTATTCCCGTTGCTTCTACGAAAAGATGACTACTTCCCGGCCGAACCTCTCCCAGCTTGCGGCTATTAATGATGGGAGGGAGAGAAAGAACTTCGTCCTGAGCATCAAGAAGAAGGGGATAATTTTTACTGCCCTCTAATAGGTGTCTATATTCTCTGCCTTTAGGATGTTCCTTTAAGATATCTTTCAAAGTCATCTTTTCAGAGAATTCCAGGGGAACAAATTTATAAGAAAGAGGATCAAAAGCTCCGTAGCGCAGCGGAAATTTAATAGAATCAGCCTCATAAATTCCGATGGCCACTCTCTTCCTCTTCTTCCCTAAGGTTTCACTTAATTTTTCCTGCATGTTTATTAAAGAGTTTAGGATATCGGCATCAATAACCAAATCTTTAACCAGGAAAGCTCCCAGAAAAGGTCTTACTTCCCGAACGGAACTGAGCACCTCCAGCTTATGTTTCGGTTTTTGCTGGAGAAAACTGTCGGCACACCTCTTCCCCTTAAGGACCCCCTCAAGCTCCCTAATGATACCCTCCAGGGTGAAGAGATCGGGTCTGTTGGTATCAGCTAACTCTATTTTATAATGATTATCATCTTCACTCTTTATCTCTCCTTTAACATAAGAGAGGACTTGATCTTTTCCTATCTTTGCCTCTTCTATTAGAGGCTTAAGGAAACGGTCAAAATCTGTTTTTTTTATTTCAATAGTGGGCATTTTAATAAACTCCTAAGGAACTACAGGCACAAAGGCACAGAGGCACAAAGTTAAAAAACCTAAAAAACTTATAAGTATTGGCTTTTATCTTTCCTTTGTGCCTTTGTGCCTCTGTGCCTTGCTTTTCTGTGTGCCTTCTTTCATTTTTTAAATTTCATCTCCTGTATTTTTCCCAGATCGCAGGTGAAAAGGTCCCTTATATCATCAAGGGAAAGGGCCACCATCGCCATTCTATCCAGACCCAGCCCCCAGGCAATAACGGGAACCTCAATTCCGAAGGGAAGAGTAACCTCCTTGCGGAAGATGCCCGCCCCTCCCAATTCCATCCAGCCCAGTTTTTTATGCCGGAACTGCACTTCTACGGAAGGTTCGGTAAAAGGGAAATAAGAAGGAATAAATCTGACCTCACTGGAGCCAGCTATCTCCAGAGCAAAAAGCTTAAGGAGCCCCAGGAGACGGCGGAAATTCATCCGGGAAGAGAGAACTATTCCTTCTATCTGATAAAAATCTGAAGCGTGGGTAGCATCCACTTGATCATAGCGAAAACAGCGGGCAATAGCAAAATATTTACCCGGAATCTTAGGATGGGAAGCCAACATGCGGGCGGAATTAGCCGTGCCCTGGCTCCTGAGGACGAAGCGGGCGGCCTTTTTCCGATCGAACTTATATTTCCAACCCAGAGAGCCGGTCTTCCCCCCATCCTCATGAGTTTTAGCTACCTCCTCTAATAAATCCCGGGGCAGCTCGTTTGAATACTGAGGCTCCTTAACAAAATAGACATCGTGAATATCCCGGGCCGGATGGTCCTGAGGCATAAAGAGGGCATCATTATTCCAAAACTCCGTTTCTACCATTTTCCCCTTCATCTCCTCAAAGCCCATAGCCACTAATTTTTTCCGCACGAAATCCAGAAAAAGTCCGTACGGATGCTTCTTTCCAGAAGTCAATTTAGGAGGGCAAGTGGTGAGGTCATATTTCCTAAAGGTTTGGCCCCGCCAGGATTCTTTCTCTAAAATTTCCGGGGTCAGAGCGCCCAGCGATTTTATTTCGTCAAGGCCCGGACATATCCTGTGGGCCTCTTCTCCCTTGATGGTAAGCTTATATGTCCTCTCCACTTCTCGAGCTATACGGAAGATAGCTTTACCTTTCCCCCTTTTGCGACTCATCTCTTCAATAATTTTTTCTTCATCGTGAGGTATGTCATTCAAATCCACTCTGGCCTTAGATTTCACCCAGCCTAAAAGGTAATTAACTTTACCATACCTTTCTATCGCTTTTCTAACTGCCACTTCCTCCCCCAAAGCTAACCGGCCTCTACTTTCAAAGGAGACAACCCTTTCCTTTTTCATATTCCCGAGAATAGGGTTTAATTCTTCTTTAA
>CAZGXS010000075.1:0-3217 GCA_964529935.1 uncultured bacterium
TATTAAAGCAAATGAAGCAGATAATAGAATCTTAGAATGTGCTGTTAAAGGGAAGGCTCAATATATTGTTTCTGGAGATATCAAACATCTGCAGCCTTTAAAAAGTTACCGGGGGATAATTATTCTTAGTCCCGCTGGTTTTATGAAGCGGTTTCAACCAGTCCAAACTGAGTAATGAGGGAGAGAGGGAGAAAAATATGGAACTGCGGGATGATGATGTATGCTTCGTCTGTGGAAAGAAGAATGGGAGGGGATTTAAGCTCAAATTTTCCCTTGATAAAGAAAAGAAGACCATGGAAACCATTTTTACTCCCGAGGAATGGCAGCAGGGTTATGCGGAGATTATTCACGGCGGGATAATTGCTACCCTCCTTGATGAGGCGATGGGCAAATTAGTCTTTGAACTGGGAATAAATGCCGTTACGGCAGAGCTCTCAGTGCGCTTCAAGAAACCGGCGGGTCTCGCCGATAAACTTTTAGTAAAGGGCCAAGTTACCAAGGAGACTTCCCGGATTGTTTATGCTAAGGCTGAGGCCAGGTTTGAAGGTGGTTCCCTGGCCGCCGAGGCAAATAGCAAACTAATTATTGTGTAGCCAAAACCCAGGAGGATAACTATGGAAACGGTATTAGTTTATACCTTGCAAAATGTAATTGAAGAATCGAGAATCAAGGCGGCTTTAGAGGGGGAAGATATAAGGGTAATGATTCGCTCCTTTGAGGATTCAGCTTATAACGGCATCTTTGCTCTGCAAAAAGGGATGGGGCAAATAAGAGTGTTTGAGAAAGATGCCGAAAAGGCCAAAAAGATTATCGGGGAGTGTTGTAGCCAGACCAATGTTAACGAGGGACTGGAGGAAAATAAATGATAGATCTGCACAGTCATTCTTTGCTTAGCGATGGAAGTTTAATTCCTTGCGAATTAGCCCGACGGGCAGAGGCTAAAGGATATGAAGTCTTAGCCATTACCGACCATGCCGACATGTCAAACCTTGAAACTATCGTGCCGCAGTTAGTGAGAACCTGCGTTGAGCTGAATAAAAGTTTAAAGACCAAAATTATCCCCGGCGTGGAGTTAAGCTATGTTCCCCTTGTTCTCCTGGCCGACTTGGCTAAAAGGGCGAGGGAGCTGGGAGCAAAATTAGTTCTGGTTCACGGGGAAACGATTGTCGAGCCCGGTATTCCCGGCACTAACCGGAAAGCCCTGGAAGCTGACATAGATATCCTGGCTCATCCCGGTTTGATCAGTTTAGAGGAAGCCAAGGTAGCCGCAGATAAGGGCATCTCTCTGGAAATCTCCGCTCGAAAGGGACACTGCTTGACCAACGGCCATGTAGTTCAAGTGGCCCGAAAGGCAGGAGCAGGATTAGTTTTTGGAACCGACAGCCATGAACCGGCGAATTTAGTAACTTTAGCGGAAGCGAAAAAAATTGCCCAGGGGGCGGGCTTAAGCGATAGAGAGGTAGAAGCTCTCTTTGAAAATGCCCGCCGCCTGGTGCAAAAAGCACTTGCTTAAACTTTACCAGCGAAGATAATCAGCCTCACCGGTCATTTCCTTTAAGCGGCGATTGACTATCAGCTCCTTATTCTCCCGACGTCTGACGATATCCTCCTGCAATCTTTCTAACTTTCTCTCTAACCGTTTCATCTCCACTTCTCGCTCTTCCTGTCTCAAGTCAAAGAGCTTGCTGAGCAAATCTTTGAGGTCCGCTTTGATTGTTTCTTTCTCTTCAGGGTCATTGATTTCCCTATACTTCCCGGCAAGCTGACGGCTTTCTCGCTCTAATGCTTTTATGCGGGCCACTTTCTCGTATCTCTCCGGGTCTTCTCTCTTTAAGTCTTCGAGAAAGCGTTTCCCCCTAATTCTTCCTCCAAACCTTCTAAGACCCCTCTGGTATTCTTCAGGACTTCTCTCCTTCAAGCGGGTCAGCTTCTCAAATACCTCCGGCCGATTTTCCTCCAAGTAACGAAGAATCCTCTCTCCCTGGATATCATCCCTGAAGCCAGGATGCTCTCGCCTTCCCCGTCTTCCTTCTAAACCGGGAGTACATTCTTCACAAGCTATAACCGGAACAACATTTCCTAGGCTTAAGGAAAGAAACAAGATAAACCATATTGTCAGTAATTTCCTCACCTTTCTCACCCCCTCTCAAGATGATTCCACTCGCTATACTCTCGGAATCATAATTGTAAATTATATGCTGTTCAATTCGCTGGACAGGTAGAAAATATCCCTCTCCAGATTAGCTATCTCCTCATCAAGGATGCTATCCTCGCTAACCTGTATTATCCATTTCGCCATTTTTATTTCATCTTGCAGATCACTTATAGCCTCATCAAGAGAGGTCTTTTCCTCAGTGGTCAACAAAGACAGCAAATCTTCTCCTTCCTTAAGTCCCTTCACTTCTGCTGCCAAAAGCTCTAAGGAACCCTCGATTCCATTTTCCCACTGGGTCATTTCTCCCCGTTTCTCTTCCTGGAGGGGGAAAGGGACTTGCTCGTGAGAAATATAAAACGCCAGGGCCAGTAAAAGGACAAGCAGGCCAAGACCAGCGCTAACGGGGCGAGGCATCCGGGGAGCAAATCTCTCCAGGAATCTCTCCACCCTGTTTAGCCAGGAGTTTCTCAGGGTTAAATTCTCTCTGGCCAGCCGGTGTACTGCTGCCTCGCAGGATGGAGATGGCTCCACTATCTCTACCCCGCAGAATGTCTTCCTGGTTTCCCTTAAATTCTCCAACTCCAATCGGCAGTTAGAGCATTTTTTTAGGTGCCGCTGAAGCTTTGCCCTTTCTTTGTCACTTAACTCTTCATATAAATAAAGAATAATTTTTTTGACAAAATCGTGACCCTTCATTTCTTTTGCTCCTCGTATTCTTCTCTCAATTGACTGCGTAGGTTCTTCAAAGCGTAGCGCATCCTTCCCAGAGCGGTGTTGAGGGAACAATTTAATAAAGAGGCAATCTCTTTAAAAGGTAACTGTGCCTGCTCGCGCAGGATAAATACCTGACGCTGTTCGAAAGGTAATGATTCTAAAGCTTCTTCCAATCTCTTTCTCAATTCCTCTTTCTCCAAATGGCGGCGGGGAAGATATCTCTCATCGGGAATGGTATCCTTTAAGAGCCACGATTTGCCCTCACTCTCTTTGACCGGCATCTCTAAGGAAACCACTTTTTCTCTTCCCTCTTTTCTTACCGTATCAATGATGAGATTGTGGGCAATT
>CAZGXS010000076.1:0-3216 GCA_964529935.1 uncultured bacterium
AGCTCTCCGCCACAGTGCCTCTCATATCCTGGCTCAGGCGGTGAAGGAGCTTTATCCGGAAGCCAAGCTGGGTATCGGGCCTGCTATTGCCGATGGTTTTTACTATGACTTTGATAGGCAGACTCCTTTTACTCCTGAAGATTTGGCTAAGATTGAGGAAAGGATGCAGGAAATAGTGAAAGCTGATCTTCCTTTCCTGAAAAGTGTTATCTCCAGGGAAGATGCCGGGGAAATATTCTCCAAGCTAAAAGAGTCTTATAAATCGGAACTTCTAAAAGAGTTAGAAGATAGCAAAGTGACTATTTATCGGCAAGGGAATTTCACTGACCTCTGCCGGGGTCCGCACCTGGCGAGCACCGGAGAGCTACGAGCTTTTAAACTCCTTAGTGTAGCCGGAGCCTACTGGCGGGGAAGCGAAAATAATTCTATGCTTCAGCGGATATACGGGACAGCTTTTCCTGATGAGGCGGAATTAGAGACCTATCTGCTAAACCTTGAAGAGGCTAAGAAGAGAGATCACCGGAAGTTAGGAAAAGAGTTGGATCTCTTTAGCCTGGAGGAGAATATCGGTCCCGGGCTGGTTCTCTGGCATCCAAAAGGAGCGATGTTGAGGAAGGTCATCGAGGATTTCTGGCGAGAGGAGCATTTGAGGCGAGGTTACCAGCTTATCTATACTCCTCATATTGCCGGGGAGAATCTATGGAAGGAAAGTGGGCATCTTGACTATTTTCGAGAACTGATGTATCCTTCTATGAGAATGGACGAACGTAATTATCTGCTCAAGCCTATGAATTGTCCTTTTCACATAATGATTTATAGGCAGAGGGTTCGTAGCTATCGCGAGCTTCCCATTCGTTATGCTGAGCTGGGCACTGTCTATCGCTATGAACGTTCCGGGGTCCTGCATGGATTATTGAGGGTGCGGGGTTTTACTCAGGATGATGCTCATATCTTTTGTACCCCGGACCAATTGTCTGAGGAAATTTTAAATATTATCGATTTGATGCAATTTATGTTGAAAACCTTTGGTTATGAGAAGTTTCAAGTCGAATTGAGCGTTCGCCATCCCGAGAAGAGGGAAGATTATCTGGGGGATGACGAGGGATGGGCCCGGGCGGAGGCCGCTTTAGCGGGAGCTCTGGAGATAAAAAAGCTCTCCTATAAGACGAGGGAAGGAGAGGCTACCTTCTATGGCCCCAAGGTAGATATCAAATTGGTGGATGCTTTGGGGCGAGGTTGGCAGGGTCCAACTATCCAGGTGGATTTCAACCTTCCGGAACGCCTTAAGGTCACTTACGCGGGGGATGATGGGAAGAAACATCCGGTGATGATGATTCATCGAACCGTGCTGGGAACGATGGAACGGTTTGTAGGAGGGCTAATTGAACACTGTGCGGGTGATTTTCCTGCTTGGCTGGCTCCTCTTCAGGTCAGGGTGATGACTATTGGCCAGGGGCAGGAAGTTTATGCAAAGAAGGTTCTGAAGGAATTACAAGAGAAGAATCTGCGAGCCGATTTGGATGCCGGAAGCGAAACTATTAGTTATAAAGTTGGAAAGGCGGAACGGGAAAAGATCCCTTACATTTTAGTGGCGGGAGCCCGGGAAGTAGAAGCGGGAACCGTCTCGGTGAGAAAGAGAAAGGATAGACATCAAAAAGTAATAAAAGTCGAGGAGTTTATCGGTAGGATTCAGGAAGAAATAAAAAACCGTAGTAATATAAAAGAAGGCACAAAGTGACAAAGGCACAAAGGCACAAAGGAAAGATAAGGGCCAATACTTTTTTTAGGTTTTTTTTAACTCTGTGCCTATTAGCGCCGAAGGGGATAATGACTCGCTTGCTTAGACAAGGGGAAATTCTCTTTGATAATTTCCCCTTAAGCTGCGGAGTTAATTCGTCCGCCTATACGGACGAATTAAGGAGGTGATGACCAATAGCTAAGAAGAGCAAGATTAATGCTCAGATTAAAGAGGGAGAGGTAAGGGTTGTTGAGCAAGATGGTAGTCAGGCAGGCATAATGTCGGTGAAGGAAGCTCGCAAGTTGGCTGAGGGAAAGGGCCTAGATTTAGTTGAGGTTGCTCCTCAGTCGAGTCCGCCGGTATGCCGCATTATGGATTACGGCAAGCATAGATACGAACAGCGCAAGCGGACTAAAGAAGCTAAGAAAAAGCAGAAAACCACAGGAATCAAGGAGGTAAGATTGCGCCCAAAGATTGAGGAACATGACTATCAAGTGAAATTACGGCAGGCGCAAAGATTCTTGAAAAGCGGGGATAGGACAAAAGTTACTATTATGTTTAGGGGTCGGGAAATGACTCATCTGGATATCGGAAAGAAACTCTTGGATAGATTAGCCAACGATATAACGGATTTGGGCCTGGTAGAAACGGCTGCCAGAATGGAGGGCAAGAGCATGGGGATGATCCTTGCCCCTAATAAATAACAAAAGACAGAGAATAGAAAACAGAGGACAGAGAACAGAGGACAGAAAAAATCTGTCTTCTGACTTCTGTCTTCTGACTTCTGATATCTGTTTTCTGACTTCTGACTTCTGACTTCTGTAATAATAAGGAGAGTAAAGGTGCCTAAGCTGAAAACTAAACGAGGAGCAGCTAAAAGATTTGGGATGACCAAGTCGGGAAAGATTAAAAGAGGAAAAGCTTGCGCCAGTCATATCCTGACGAAGAAGTCCTCTAAGCGGAAGCGGGGGCTGAGGAAGGCAGATATTGTTAGCAAGGCGGATAAGAGAGCAATTAAGCTTCTGATACCGTATGCTTAAAAACAGGTAGACAGTTAGACAGGATACAGGTAGACAGTTAGACAGTCAAACCGTCAGACTGTCTTTTGAGGGGAGAATAGAGATGTCTCGGGTTAAAAGTAGCGTTACCGCCAGAAAACGGCACAAAGGATTTATCAGGCAAGCTAAAGGCTATCGGGGGGGGAGAAATCGGCTTTATCGAACGGCTCGGGAGGCAGTGGAGAGGGGCTGGCTCTATGCTTTTCGGGATAGAAAGGCAAGGAAAAGAGATTTTCGCGGTTTATGGATTGTTCGTATCAATGCCGCTGCCCGTAACCACGACCTCACTTATAGCCAGCTCATAAATGGTCTCAATAGGGCTAATGTTGGTCTGAACAGGAAAGCGCTGGCCGACTTAGCCGTCCATGAGCCTACAGCTTTCGAGAAGTTGACTGAAGTAGCTAAAGATAGGTTAAAAGT
>CAZGXS010000077.1:0-3180 GCA_964529935.1 uncultured bacterium
CCTGGTGCCGGCCGGATAAGGCAGATAGATTTTCTGAAGGGGCCTGTTCTCAGGGCGGCCTGGGGAGGTTCCCGGCTCTGGAAGTGATGCCCTTGCTTTTAGCTCATGGGCTTAAACTGACCAAATATGGGGCTTAGCTTAAAGATAAGGCACAGAGGAAAAATAAGGATTCAAGGGGTCAAGGATTCAAGGGGTCAAGTGAAAATCTTTAAAAAAATACTTGAACCCTTGAACCCTTGAACCCTTTACCGACCGCAGGAAGGGCTATCTTGCAGCTTTTAGTTTTGGTTATCAATCAGGAAGAATACCTGGACGAGATTCTCTCGGCCTTCGTGGAAGTAGGCATCACCGGTGCCACCATTATCGATAGCGTAGGTATGGGAAGAATTTTAGCTTACGATATTCCTATCTTTGCCGGCTTACGTCATCTCCTGGAAGGAAACAGACCGTATAATAAGACTATCTTTGCCGTGGTTGATGATGATAAGAAGGTTGAGGAGGCTATCGCTGTCTTCGAGGAAATCTGTGGCAGCCTGGATAAGCCGGGGACCGGCCTTCTCTTTACTCTTCCGGTAACCAGAGTCAAGGGATTAGCTCGGGAATTTTAGTAAATAAGGCACAGGGAAAAGCAAGGCACAAAGGCACAAAGGAAAAGATAAAAGCCAATACTTGTAGTTTTTTAAGGTCTAGGAAAGATTTCCTGGTATAAACACCTGTTAGTTAGCTTGATACCCTTTCGGGCACAAGTAAATCAAGCAACTACAGCTTGTCTTTGTAGTTGCCCAATTTATTGGGCTTTCTTGGGTCTTTTTTAGCTTTGTGCCTTTGTGTCTCTGTGCCTGTTTTGGGAGATTTAGTCATGGGAATGTGGATTGGAAGGGGGAGGAAGGCCAGATATTGTTATGGTTTTGATGAGGTAGCTCTGGTTCCCGGTCCGGTGACGATTAATCCGGAAGAGGTGGATGTTAGTTGGCAGTTAGGAAAATTCAAATTCCCCGTACCGATCTTAGCCTCAGCTATGGATGGGGTAGTGGATACGAGGTTTGCTCTGGAGATGAGCCGTCTGGGGGGATTGGCTGTTCTGAACCTGGAGGGGGTGCAAACACGCTATGAGAATCCAGATGAGGTTATTGAGAGGATAATCACCGCTGTACCGGAAAAAGCTACCGAGTTAGTTCAAAACATTTATAAAGAACCCATTAAGGAAAAACTTATCTCTTCGCGCATAGAAGAGATTAAGAAAGCCAAAGGCTGGGCGGTGGTTTCCAGTATCCCCTCCCGGGCGGAACGATTCGGTCGTATTGCTGAGGAAGCGGGAGCGGATATATTTATCGTTCAGGCTACAGTTATTACGGTGAAACATATTGCTTCCCGGTATAAAGCCCTGGATTTTAAGAAGTTCTGTTCGTCTCTCTCTATTCCGCTAATCGTTGGCAATACGGTTACTTATAATACTGCTCTGGAGTTAATGGATCTGGGGATAGATGCTCTTTTAGTGGGTGTCGGTCCGGGGGCGGCCTGTACTACCCGGGGGGTTTTAGGAATTGGTGTTCCCCAGGTTACCGCCACTGCCGATACGGCTGCAGCGCGCGATTTCCATTATAAACAGACGGGGAAATATATTCCTATTATTACCGATGGAGGGATGAACTATAGTGGTGATATTTGCAAGGCCTTTGCTTGTGGAGCGGATGCGGTGATGATCGGCTCGGCCCTGGCTCGGGCTAAAGAAGCGCCCGGGAAAGGTTATCACTGGGGCATGGCCACTCCTGATGTTAATCTCCCTCGGGGAACTCGCATTCAGGTGGAAACAACAGGAACTTTGCAGGAGATTCTTTTGGGGCCGGCCCACCTTGATGATGGCTCTCAGAACTTAGTGGGAGCCCTGCGTACTTCTATGGGCAATTTGGGAGCTCGTAATATCCGAGAGATGCAGCTTACTGAGATAATTATTGCTCCTTCCATTAAGACCGAGGGGAAAATCTTCCAGACGGCCCAGCGGGTAGGAATGGGGAAATGATTCATTCTTCCTTTGTTCACCTTCATAATCATACTGAGTATAGCCTCCTCGATGGTGCCTGCCGCCTTCCTGCTCTTATTGACAAAGCCCGGGAATATAAGATGCCGGCTCTCGCTATTACTGACCACGGGAATCTTTTTGGAGCGATTAAATTTTATCAGCAGGCCGAGAAAGCCGGTATCAAACCCATAATCGGCTGTGAGGTCTATGTCGCTCCCAAAAGCCGTTTTGATAGGTCTGCCCGCGGAATCAGGGAGGCTGCTTTTCACCTTACGCTTCTGGCTAAAAACGAAGAGGGATATAAAAATCTGATCAAGCTTTCTACGGCTGGCTATTTAGAGGGGTTCTATTACCGCCCCCGGGTAGATAAGGAGCTTCTTTCGGCCCACTCCTCAGGACTAATTGCCTTAAGCGGCTGTCTCAAAGGGGAGCTCCCCCATCTTATCCAGAGCGATCTTCTTCCCCGGGCCCGACAGGCAGCGGGACGATTTCGGGATATTTTCGGGAAAGATAACTTTTTTCTGGAAATAATGAATCACGGGATTGAAGGGCAAGAGAAGGTGATTAAAGAATCGATTAATTTAGGGCGGGATTTATCTCTTTCCTTGGTGGCTACCAATGATTGCCATTATCTCAATCGAGAAGATTCTCAGGCTCAAGATGTTCTTCTCTGTATCCAGACGGGGAAAACCGTTGACGATTCCAAGCGGATGAAATTTTCCGCGGATGAGTTTTATTTCAAGTCCCCGGAAGAAATGCGCACTCTTTTTGCTGATATCCCGGAAGCTATTTCCCAGACGGTAGAAATCGCCGAGCGCTGTAATCTGAAGTTGACTTTTGGCCGGAACCATTTTCCTCATTTTGAGCCACCGGAAGGGGATAATCTCGATAGCTATTTGGAAAAACTCTGCCGGGAAGGATTAAAGGAACGTTATTCCCGTTCCACTCCGGAGATCAAAGAAAGGTTGATTAAAGAACTAAAAATTATTCAAGAGACCGGTTATGCCAGTTATTTTCTTATCGTCTGGGATTTTATCCGTTATGCCCGGGAAAAGAAAATTCCCTTGGGTCCGGGGCGGGGATCATCCGGAGGAAGCCTGGTAGCTTATCTCTTAGGGATAACCAAGATCGATCCCTTGAAGTATGACCTCCTCTTCGAG
>CAZGXS010000078.1:0-3120 GCA_964529935.1 uncultured bacterium
AGGTGCGGCCTAATATCGGCGTTACCTTTGCCGTTGCCCTGCGCCATATTCTCCGTCAGGACCCTAATGTCATTATGGTCGGGGAAATAAGGGACCTGGAGACGGCGGAGATGGCTATTCGGGCGGCCCTGACCGGTCACTTGGTTCTTTCCACTCTCCATACTAATAGCAGCATTGCCGCGGTTAGCCGTCTGATTAACATGGGTATTGAGCCTCATTTTATTGCCTCTTCCTTAAGTTTAGTTATTGCCCAGCGTCTGCTTCGTCGTATCTGTCTTCACTGTCGCGAGCGCTATTCCCCGGAGGAGAGTCTTCTTGCCCAGTTAGAGGAAGCGGCTCTGGGAGGGGAAGGCTCCGGGATCTTCTACCGGGGGAAGGGTTGCCCGGAGTGTAATTCTAGTGGTTATCGGGGAAGACTGGGTATCTTTGAGGTCTTCCACTTGAACGCGGAGATAAAAGAGATCATCCTTAAGGGGGGCGGGGAAGCGGCCCTGCAGGAGGCAGCCCGGCGGGCCGGGATGAAAAGCCTCCGGGAAAGGGGACTGCGCAAGGTCCGGGAGGGGTTGACCAGCCTGGAGGAAATTTTAGGAGCGACTTTTGAAGAAAATTGAACTTAAAACTATCTTAAAGGAAGTGGTGGAGAAGGGGGCTTCTGACCTGCACCTGACGGTCAATCGTCCCCCCCAGGTGAGGATTGCCGGGAAGCTATGCTCTCTTCCGGAGATGGAAGCCTTAACCGGCGAGGATTGCCGGCGCCTGGCCTATGAGTTCTTAAGCGCCGAGCAGAGGGAAGTTTTTGAAAGAGACAAAGAGATTGATCTCTCCTATGGGGTTCCCGGGCTGGGACGTTTTCGGGTGAACCTTTATTTCCAGCGTGGCTCGGTGGGGGCGGCCATTCGTGCCCTTCCCTATTCCATTCCCTCCTTTAAGGAACTAGGTCTCCCGGAAGAGATAATGGCCGCTCTTTCTTTCTTGCCTCACGGGCTTGTCTTGGTGAGTGGCGCTACCGGGAGTGGGAAAACAACCACTATGGCTTGTATCATTGAGTATATCAACCAGGAACGTTCTACTCATATTATCTCTATAGAGGATCCTATAGAATACCTCTACAATCACAAAAAAAGCACCATAGAACAACGGGAAATCGGTTCCGATACCATCTCCTTTGCTCTTGCCCTGCGCCATATCCTGCGTCAGGACCCGGATGTGGTCCTCATCGGAGAGATTCGCGACCAGGAGACGGCCCGGGCGGCCCTGCGCATTGCCGAGACGGGACATCTGGTTTTTTCCACCGTGCATAGCGGGGAAGTAATTCAGGTAATGAGCCGAATGGTAGATATGTTTCCGGCCAGTGAGCAGAACGAGATTAAGGTTAGCTTCTCACTGACTCTGCGGGCGGTTATCGTCCAGCAGCTTCTTCCCCGCCAGGGGGAGGAGAGCCGGGTCTTGGCTACGGAGATGATGATGAGCACCCCCGGCATCCAGAACCTCATCCGCGAGGGAAAATTCAACCAGATCTATAGTCAGATGCAATTGGGCAAAGGAGAAGGAATGCACACACTCAACAACTCCCTGGCCAAACTTTACCATCAGGGCAAAATCACGGAAGAAGTGATGTTGAACCACAGCCTCAAGCCGGCAGAATTAAAGGCTCTGCTTAAGGAAAAAAGGAGAGGATAGGTGCCCAAGTTTTCTTACTTAGCTAAGGATGCTTCCGGCGGAAATATTCGGGAGGTGGTCGATATGGCCTCAACCCAGGAGGTAATCTCTTCCCTGCACGAGCGGAAGCTGATTCCCCTTTCTGTTACTCCTCTTTCGGCCCGGGTCATCTTTAAGGAAAGAAAAGAGAAAGGGGCTCGTAAGGGTCGCCTTAAGGTCGGGGAGATTGCCATCTTTTTTCGTCAGTTGTCCACGATGCTGCGGGCCGGGGTAAATATTATCGATGCTCTGGATGACTTGAGCGAGGGAATAGGTAATCTTGCCCTGCAGGAGGTTCTTAAGCAAGTAAAGCAGGATATCTCCCGGGGGGACTCCTTCTCCGTCGCTCTGGCTAAACATCCTCGGGCATTTTCCACCCTGACTGTCTCCATGGTGGAGGCCGGGGAGGCGAGCGGAAACTTAGATATGGTCTTAGGGGATCTGGCTACCTATTTAGAGGACGAGATGGCTCTGCGCCGTAAGGTAAAAGCGGCTACCAGCTATCCTATCTTTATTAGTGCCTTCTTCGGGGGGGCTATTATCTTCGTCACCTTCTTCCTCCTGCCTCGCTTTAAGGATATATTTGCCGAGATGGGAGTAGACCTGCCCATTTTCACTCGGGTAGTTATGGGCATAAGTTCTTTTATGCTGCGGAATATTCATTTTGGATTGGGACTGGTTATTGTCTTTGTCTTTTTCTTCATCGCTTATAAACGTACTCCGAGAGGAGGCTATCATCTGGATCGGCTCAAGCTAAAGATTCCCCTGGCGGGAAAATTTCTTGTTAAGGTAGCCCTGGGCCGCTTCAGTCAGACCCTGAGCACCTTGCAAAGGGGAGGAGTATCCATCCTTACCTCCCTGGAGATTGCCGGGAGAACCTCGGGGAATATCTACCTCAATCGCTCTATTGAGGTCGTGCACCGGGGGTTGATTAAGGGAGGGCTGGTTTCGGAAGGGATGGCGAAGAATGTTATTTTTCCCCGGATGATGGTGCGCATGGTCATAGTAGGTGAAGAGACTGGACGTATGGAAGAGATGCTCGACCGGGTTTATGAATTCTATCGCGAGGAGGTAGAAACGACTATCGCCATGATGAGTACCATTATTGAGCCTCTGCTGATTATTGTCTTAGGACTAATTGTCGGAGTAACGGTTCTGGCGATTTATCTACCCATATTCCACATGGCCGCAGTGACGCATTAAAAGCAGAGGATTTTCAATCCTCTGCTGATTACACAGATTAAGAAGTAGATTACACAGATTAATAATTTTCCTATCCCGAACGAAGCGACGAGTTTTCTTATCGGTAATCTGTGTAATCTTCTTCAAGATCAATGTAATCAACAGCCCTAAACGAATTTTATGAAGGGCTGTATTTAACAAAGGAAAGGGGGTGAATAAAATGATGAAGATAAAAGGAAA
>CAZGXS010000079.1:0-3118 GCA_964529935.1 uncultured bacterium
CTGATAACCATATTATCCCGGAGATAGTCAAATCCAAACTCGTTATTGGTGCCATAGGTAATATGGCAATCATAGGATTTCCGACGCTCTCTCGGGTCCATATCGTGCTGGATTGTTCCTACGGTAAGTCCTAAGAATTCATAGATGGGGCCCATCCATTCCCGGTCCCGGCGAGCTAAATAATCGTTGACGGTCACTAAATGGCAGCCTTTGCCGGTGAGAGCATTGAGATAGAGAGGCATAGTGGCTACCAGAGTCTTTCCTTCCCCGGTACTCATCTCGGCAATCTTTCCTTCGTGGAGAATTTTGGCCCCCATAAGCTGAACATCAAAGGGTCTCATTCCCACAGTGCGTTTGGCTGCTTCCCGGACCACAGCAAAGGCTTCCGGTAATATCGGGTCCAGTATCTGATTCCGGCCGCGTTTAATCTTCTCTTTTATCCTTTGCTTTTCCTCGTCAGAGCTGGCTTTCCCCATTTCCCGGCGGAGGGTCTCCAGCTCACCCGAGAGGGCCTGGGAATCCTCCTTAATACGCTGGCGGAATTCCTCCGTCTTGGCCTGTAGCTCTCCATCGCTGAGAGCGCTTAGAGCCGGCTCCAGGGCATTAATTTCATCTACCGTCCGCTGAAGCCGCTGCAATTCCCTCTCATTCCTCGTCTTGAATATCCTGTTAAGTACATTCGCCATAGTTTAACCTCTGATTAACTACTCAGGTTCAAAGTTCCGGGGTTCACAGTTCAAGGTTAAAAAACAACGAAGCTTGTCCTTGCGCAAGCGGGGAATAAGCCAACCAACCGTGAACCTCTGAACCGTTGAACCGTGAACCTGACGACCTGAGTAGTTACAACCTGTATTGACTTCTTAATCTTCTATCATCGCTGTTAGTATACCCCAGGAGGTTTCGTAAATCAAGCTTAAATAAATCTGTGAAATCTATGTTTATCCCTCGTTAACGAAATTTTATTAGGCCCTCGGTACGAAGAAGTTCCCTTTTCTTCTTTAGCCCCCGGGAGAAGCCGCCCAGGGAACCGTCGGAGCGAATGACCCGATGGCAGGGGATAATTCCAGGAAGAGGATTTTTCTTCAAGGCCTGCCCTACCGCTCTTGCGGCCCGGTGATAGCCTGCCTTTTCGGCTACCCACTTATAGCTTCGCGTGTCCCCGTGAGGAATAGTCCCTACTATTTTCCACACCTTTCTCTGGAAGGGGGTATATCTGGACCAATCTATTTTTCTTAAAGGTTTAGACATAAGACTTAAGGTTTTTAATTATCTGCGAGGCCAATTTTTGGCTAATCCCGGGCACCTTGGCTATACCTTCCAGGGAAGATTTCCGAATATCTCCCAAGGAGCCAAAGTGGGCCAGAAGAGCCTGTTTCCGTTTCTCCCCCACGCCGGGGATAGTATCGAGGAGAGAGACAGAGACTTTCTTTCCCCGTCGGCCCCGGTGGAATTGGATAGCAAATCGGTGTGCCTCATCCCGAATTTCCTGAATGAGATGAAAGCCCCGGGAATCCCGGGGGAGAATAAGGGGCTTAGATTTACCCTTCATAAATATATGTTCAAATTGCTTGGCTAAAGCAATAAGGGAGATTTCTTCCAGTCCCAGCTCATCAAGAATGCAGAGAGCGGAATGGAGGTGCCCTTTTCCTCCATCTATAAGAATGAGATCGGGAAGCTTCCCTCTCTCCTCTAATATTCTCTGGTAGCGGCGCGAGACCACCTCTTTTATCATAGCATAATCGTCTATCCCGGAAGTATGTTTAATGTTGAAGTGGCGATAATCACCTTTTCGGGGCTGTCCGTTTTCAAAAACGACCAGCGAGCCCACTGACTCTTCACCTCCGATATGGGAAATATCAAAGGCCTCTATCCGATAGGGTGGCGATGATAAGCCGAGGAATTTCTGTAGTTCCAAAAGAGATTGGCCCTCTCGGATCCCTTTTCTCTGGGATTGCCAGATAGACTCTTCTATTTTCAGCCGGGCTCCCCTTTCTCCCATGTACAGAAGCTGTTTTTTTCTTCCTCGCCGGGGAAAAGAAAGCTTGATCCGGCGGTGACTTTTCTCCCTCAACCAACAACTGATAAGTTCGGATTCGTCAATCTCGTTGGGAAGCACAATTTCCCGGGGAAATAAAGAGGCTCGGGAATAATATTGTTTGAGGAAACTGGCCAGGATCTCCCGGGGAGGGGAGTCCTCTCCTGCTTTCAGGAAGAAGTGTTCCTGCCCGATGATCTTTCCCTCCCGAACCAGAAGGACATTGACGGCAACCTCATCCTTTCCTCGGGCAAAGGTAATATAATCTTCATCTCCCCCTCCCAGGAGAGTAATCTTTTGTTTCTCCGTTACCTTCCTGAGCGCTTCTATCCTGTCCCGGAGTTGCCCGGCTTCCTCGAACCTTAAACGCTGACTGGCTTCTTGCATCTTGCGGGTTAGCTGTTTTGCCCATTCCTCTCTTCTCCCTTCCAGGAAGAGGCCTACCCCCTTCACCAGGCTTTGATATTCTTCCTTTCCTGCCCTGCCAACACAGGGAGCCAGACATTGCTTGAGGTCATAATTTAAGCACGGCCTCAGAGTTGCCCGGCCCGTCGGTGAGGAGATAGTCTTCCCACAATGGCGGAGAGGGAAAAGCTCCCTCATCAGTTTGAGGGTCCGGCGCAGCATCTTCACATTGGTATAAGGTCCATAATATTTGCTACCGTTTGCCTTCAGGTTCCGGGTGATAAACAAGCGCGGGTAATCCTCAACGGTCAATTTAAGGAAGGGATACTTTTTATCGTCTTTGAGGCGAACATTATAGCGGGGTTGATACTCTTTTATCAGGTTACACTCTAAGATCAAAGCCTCTACCTCGGAGTCGGTAACAATATATTCGAAGTCAGCGATGCGGGAAACTAACCTATTCAAGCGGAGAGTTGGCATCTCCGGCAACTGGAAATAAGAACATACTCGCTTCCGCAGGGAACGGGCCTTACCCACATAGATGGTCTTCCCCCCCTTATCCTTCATCAGATAGACCCCGGGCTTATCGGGGAGATGCGTTAATTTTTCCGCTAGATTCATTGAGTTTCTCTTTTCAACCCTTTTGTGGCAAGATGTTACTGTAGGGGCTTGATTCAC
>CAZGXS010000080.1:0-3039 GCA_964529935.1 uncultured bacterium
CATTGCTGGGCCCTGTGTCATTGAGAGCGAAGAGATTTGTCTGGAAACGGCCCGGAAAATAAAGAGAATAACTGAGGCCGTAAGTATGCCTTTTATCTTTAAGTCTTCCTATGATAAGGCAAATCGAACCTCGCTGGACTCATTTCGAGGTCCTGGTTTAGAGGGCGGACTTAAAATTCTGGGCCGGGTGAAGGAGGAGTTAGGGGTGGCGGTTGCCTCGGATGTTCATTGCCAGGAGGAAGTGGAGGAGGCCGCTAAGACCTTAGATGTAATTCAGGTGCCCGCTTTTCTTTCTCGTCAGACCGATCTTCTTCTTAAGATTGGCCGAACGGGAAGGGTAGTGAATGTGAAGAAGGGTCAGTTTTTAGCCCCCGATGATATGGGGAATATAGTGGAGAAGATAAGAAGCACCGGCAATGAGAATATCCTTCTTACTGAGCGCGGAACCTCCTTTGGCTATCACAACCTGATCGTCGATATGCGCTCCTTGCCCCGGATGGGGAAATTTGGTTATCCGCTTATCTTCGACGCTACCCATAGCGTGCAGTTGCCTGCGGGTCAAGGAAAATTCTCAGGAGGGGAAAGGGAGTTTATTTCCCCTTTGGCCCGAGCAGCGGTAGCTGTCGGCTGCCAAGGACTTTTCCTGGAGGTTCATCTCTGCCCGGATAAGGCCCTTTGCGATGGCCCGAATATGATAAATTTAGAGGAGTTGAAAGTACTTTTAGAGGAAGTGAAGAAGATAGATGAGGTGGTTAAGGAAAGTAACCAGGGAAAATAAGGATTCAAGGGTTCCAGGATTCAAGGGTTCAAGTGAAAAACTTTAAAAAATATATCCTTGAACCCTTAGCTCCGCAGGAGCGTATCTTACAATAAGGGAGCTAATAAATGTTATTAGAAGATAGAGCTAGGAAGATTAGAATGTTCATTATGGATGTGGATGGGGTCTTAACTGATGGAAGGATTATTTTGGGAAGCCAGGGTGAAGAATTTAAGTTCTTCTATGTTCAAGATGGGACAGGAATAGTTTTAGCTCATCGGGCCGGTTTGAAGACGGCTATTATTTCTGCTCGTAAATCAGAGGCTACGGAAAGAAGGGCCCGGGAATTAGGGGTAAATGATGTCTATCAGGTCGAGGACAGCAAGGAAGAGGCTTATGAGAAGATTCTGCAGGACTACCGTTTGCAGGATGAGGAGGTAGCTTATATTGGGGATGATTTACACGATTTACCCCTCCTAAAGCGAGTTGGCTTAGCCGTGAGCGTTCCCAACGGGAGAGATGAGGTAAAAGAGATAGCGCATTGGACGACTAAAGCGGCCGGGGGTCAGGGGGCAGTGCGGGAGGCTCTAGAAGTCATCCTTAAGAGTCAGGGAAAGTGGGAAGAGGTAACTAAGAAATACAGATTATAAAATACTTCAGGATTCAAGGGTTCAAGGGTTCAAGTGAAAAAACTTTATAAAATAAATACTGGAACCCTGGAACCCTCGAATCCTTGAACCCTATTTAGAAGGGGGTAAAAATGCGAATTTTTTTATCGATTATCCTGTCAGGACTATTTGCTTTCTTGCTGGGAGCATGTATTCCGAAGGAAGAGACCGGGGAAACTGCCACCATTAAACCCCGAGAGGAAGCCGAGGAAAGGGTAGAGAAAGGTTTCTCCCATATTCAGATGGAGGGAGGGGAGGTAGTTTTGAGAATAGAAGGAAGTTCCGTTAGCGGTCTTCTGGGCGGGGAGAAGCTTATCATTGAGCATCCTCGGGTGGAAAGATTTTCTCACGGAGAAGATAGAGAAAACTCGGTGAAGGTAGAGGCGCAGATAGGCACCTGGAACAGAAAGAGCGACCAGGTGGAGATGGAAGAAGAAGTGGAAGGAGTGGTCAGGTTTGAGAGGGAGATCGTTATTGAACATGCCGACAAGATGGTCTACGATCCCTTAGCTCATCTTTTAATCTTGACGGGGCAGGTGAGACTCAGGCAAGGGCGCTCTATCTTGCATGCCGATCAAGTGACTATCTATCTTGATGAAGCGGGAGAAGGGATAATTAAGATAACGGCTGAAGGAAGGGTGAGAGCGAAAATCTTTCCTGAGGAGCTGAGAGATGATCGTTAGAGGTGAATTTTAAATGCTTTTAAGGGCTGATAAACTCTTTAAATCATATAGAGAAAGAAGGGTGGTAGCTGGAGTCAGCCTGGAAATAAACAAGGGAGAGATAGTTGGTCTTCTGGGACCTAATGGGGCGGGAAAGACGACCACTTTCTCCATGATGGTCGGTTTGCTAAGTCCCGATGAGGGTAGAATCTACTTGGGGGAGGAAGATATAACCGGGGACCCCATGTATCTGAGAGCTAGAAAAGGAATTGGGTATTTAGGACAGGAGGCCTCTGTCTTTCGTAAGCTTACGGTGGAGGAAAATCTTAAGGCCATTTTAGAGACCCTGCCTTTAAGCAAGAAAGAACGGCATCTGGAAGCGAAGAGACTTCTAAAGGAATTGGATGTATCCCATTTATCCAGTCAGAAGGCCTATACCCTTTCCGGGGGAGAAAGGCGGCGAGTGGAGATTGCCCGGGCTCTGATTACTTCCCCGGCGTTTATTCTGCTTGACGAACCCTTTACCGGAATTGATCCCATTGCCATTTCCGATATTCAAGGGATTATCTTCAGGCTTAAGGCTCAAGGCTACGGCGTCCTGATTACCGATCACAATGTGCGAGAGACATTAAAGATAACTGATCGTGCTTACATTATGAATGAAGGAAAAATCTTTTTCTCCGGGACTTCCGAGGCCCTGGTGACCAGTGAAGAAGCACGCAAGCTCTACCTGGGAGAAAACTTTACCCTGTGAAAGGGTTCGAGGGGTTAAGTGAAATGATTAATGGGGCTTATTAAGCCATTAAAAAAACAAACACCTGAACCCATGAACCCTCGAATCCTATTTACTTAAATCAGTGAACTTTTCAAGAATTTTGACAGTAGAGACTGACTATGATATAATGCATTAGTCAAGAAAGCCCAATAAATTGGGCAACTACCCTGTGCCCGC
>CAZGXS010000081.1:0-3029 GCA_964529935.1 uncultured bacterium
TAAATCAAGCAACTACAGTTCGTCTTTTACCCTAAAGGGTACAATCACCCAAGGGCACAGGGGAGTTGCCTCATTTATGAGGCTTTCTCGTCAGAGCCAATATCTCCTTAGCTCTCTCCCGCACCGAATCCGTCACTGCTTCTACGGATATGGTCGCTCCGGTAATCGCCTGGATCTTATCCTCGGTCACCTGAAGGTCTTTTATCGCTTTTCCCGAGAACTGTTCCTGGAACCAAGGCCTGACTTCTTCCTCTTTAATTACCGCTTCCCTACGGAAGAAACCGATAAAGACGCTAGCGAGGGTTTTCTTTGTCTTCACCTCTTCTATCCGGGCCCCTAAACCCGGAGTCTCTCTCTGGCAGAGTATCTTTATCCCGGCTATCCTTCCATCCGGGTCCATTCCCACCAAGGTGCGAATTCTACTGCTGAATCCCCTACCATAAGCCAGGAAAGCATACCCGACTACCTTCTCCTTCCGGGAAGAGGCATAGCCTCGATAATAGATAACTCTCTCTCCTTCTCTTACGGCCGCAAAGGCTCCCGCCTCGGGCAAGACTATCTGTAAGGCCTCCTGCTTCTCCATCCTCTGGTAAGCCTCGATGCGGGGCTGGGTAAAGAGCCGCACTCCTACCAGGAAAGCGGCAGCCACCAGGGCTACCAACATCATAATTAAGGCAAATTTGACCGCTTGGCTCATTTTATCCCCCTTCCAAATCTACGGGGGCGGATATGTCTGTCAATCAAAGGAGCAACGGCATTCATTAAAAGGATAGCGTAAGTAACCCCTTCCGGAGGTCCTCCCCAGAATCTTATCAGACAGGTAATAATTCCCGCCCCGATACCGAAAATTAATTTCCCCCTCCCGTTAAGGGGAGAAGTAACATAATCGGTAGCCATGAAGAAAGCTCCCAGGACTAACCCCCCGGCCAAGAGGTGAAAAAGGGGCTCCCCCGAGAATAGCCCTTCCCCGGCAAAGACCCAGGAAAAAAGGGCCACCGTCCCCAGGAAGCTTAAGGGGATATGCCAGGTAATAATCCTTTTCCTTAAGAGATAGATTCCTCCCAGCAGCAGGAGGAAGGCGGAAGTCTCCCCCAGCGATCCTCCTACCCGGCCCCAAAATAGACTCTGGTAAAGGGGTAATCTGCCCCCAAAAGCGGCGAGGATCTCCTCCATCCCATGCTCCCTGACCACGGCCAGAGGGGTAGCTCCGGTAACTCCATCAATGGCCACGAAAGTTTTCCAGGTGGTCATGTAAAGAGGCCAGGAAATTGATAAAAATGCCCGGCCGGCCAGGGCAGGGTTGAAGATATTCCTGCCTAACCCTCCAAAAGCATGTTTGACAATGGCCAGCGCAAATATCGAGCCTAGAGCCGGTATCCACAAAGGAACAACAGGGGGAAGACTCATCCCTAAAAGCAGTCCACTCAAGAAAGCGCTGCCATCGGATAAAGACTGCTTCTTTCCCCTCAATTTATTGATGACCACTTCCGTGGTCAGGGCCGCAGCTACACTAACAAGAATAATCATCAGGGCCTGCCAGCCAAAATAATAAACTCCGGCGGCGGCAGCCGGTAAGAGAGCTAGATTCACTCTCCACATTATCCCGGGAACTGTTTCTTTGTCCCGGATATGAGGAGAAACAGAAACGATAAAACTTTCACTCATAATTAGTAATCAGTTAGGCTGCACGCCAAAAGCATAAAGACTCAAAGCGTGCGGCGTGTAGCATGTTTGGTGTCTTCCCTGGCCAGCTCAGCCTTGGCATGCTTAATGAAGTGTACTAGCGGTATCTTTGCCGGACACTGGTAGGCGCAGGCTCCACACTCAATACAGTCCAGGACTCCATAGTCCTTGGCTTCTTCAAAGCAATTGTTCTCCGCAAAAGAGGTAAGCACATTAGGCGCGAGATGCAGGGGACAGACCTCCAAACATTTCCCACAGCGGATACAGGCTCGAACCTCTTCATCCCTGACCTCTTCCCCGGTCTGAATAAGAATCCCTGAGGTGCCCTTCATCACGGGAACTTCAGAAGTGGACTGGGCCAGGCCCATCATCGGGCCGCCCAGGATTAGTTTTTGAGGTTCTCCCCGAAACCCTCCGCACTCTTTGAGCAAATCCGCTACTGACGTTCCCAGGCGCACCCGAAGATTAGCCGGATTCTTTACACCCCCGGTCACGGTGACGACCCTTTCCAGGAGAGGTTTCCCCAGCCGCACCGCTTCCCAGCAAGCAAAAGCTGTCCCCACATTGCTAACCAGAACACCTACATCAAACGGCAATCCTCCCGCCGGGACTTCCCTCCCCAATACAGCCTTAATCAGTTGCTTTTCTCCACCCTGGGGATACTTAGCCTGAAGAACCTTGATCTCCAGGCGAGGCTCATTTTCTATAACCTTCCCCAAGGCGGAAATAGCCTGGGGTTTATTCTCCTCAAGCCCCAGGTAGCCATGTTTCACTCCAAGAACCTGCATGAGCATACGGAAGCCTTCCACCACCTCCCCCGGCCTCTCTACCATCAGCCGGTAATCACAGGTAAGATAAGGCTCACACTCCGCTCCGTTAAGTATATAGGCATCTATCTTCTTGTCCGGGGGGGGAGATAGTTTAACATGAGTGGGGAAAGCCGCCCCTCCCAGTCCCACCAAACCGAACTCTTTGACAATCTCCTTTATCTCCTCCGGGTTGAGGTTCTCAAGATTTCCCGATCGGCCGACCATCTCTATTGACTCATCCCCTCCATCGGACTCAATAACCAGGGAGAGAGCATTATTTCCCAGAGGAGAGGGCTGGCAACTAATCTCTTTCACCTCTCCCGAGATGCTGGCATGAATAGGAGCAGAGACAAAGGCGTTCGCCTCAGCTATCTTCTGTCCCACCTTGACCCGCTCCCCCGGAGAGACGAGGGGGGAACAGGGTGTTCCTAAATGTTGCTGTAAAGGAATAATCACTCGTTGGGGGAGTTTCGCCGGGCGGATTTCTCTGTTCTGGGTAGCCTCTTTGGTTGGGGGAAGACAAATCCCGCCGGTAAA
>CAZGXS010000082.1:0-2902 GCA_964529935.1 uncultured bacterium
CCTTGGTGACTAAATAGTTGCCAGAACCTTTTACCTTCAGGACAACCCGCGTCTTTTCAGATGAACCATGAGAATAGAAATAGCCGCTGGAGTAATGCCAGAGATGCGGGAGGCCTGCCCCAGGGAGATAGGTTTTATCATCAATAATTTTTCTCTCACTTCACCGGAAAGCCCCCTGATGCTTTGGAAATCGAAATCGGCAGGGATTTTCGCCTTCTCCATCCTCTGGAACTTCTTTACCTCATCTGCCTCCCTTATCATATAGTTCTCATACTTAACCTCGATTTCCACCTGCTGCGCCACCGGGGAGGCAATTTTGTTTCCCTCTCCCCTTTTTAGGTTCGCCAAATCTACATAAGAAATCTCCGGACGGCGGAGAAGCTCGAACAGAGTAAGGCTATGTTTTAGGGGAGAGCTTCCTAATTTCTGCAGCTTCTGGTTAAGAACGTGGCTGGAGTTAACTCTCGCCCTTTTGAGCCGGTTAATTTCTCCGGCGATATTCTTCCTCTTCTCTTCCACCTTTTCATACTCTTTCCAGCCAATTAACCCTACCCGACAACCCTTCTCCCGCAATCTTAAATCAGCGTTATCTTCCCGCAAGAGAAGACGATATTCCGCCCGGGAAGTGAACATGCGGTAAGGTTCATTCGTTCCTTTGGTGATAAGGTCATCTATTAAAACTCCAATATAAGCTTCTGAGCGGTCCAGGATAAGCGGCTCTTTCTTCTCTATAGCTAAGACGGCATTTATTCCTGCCATCAGTCCCTGAGCCGCAGCTTCTTCGTAACCGGTGGTCCCGTTAATCTGACCGGCCAAATAAAGATTCTTAATGGATTTAGTCTCTAAGGTAAGCTTTAGTTGAGTAGGATCCACATAGTCATGCTCAATACCGTAGCCAGGACGAGTTATCTCTACCTTTTCTAATCCTTCAATCGTGCGGAGCATCTTCAACTGCACCTCTAAGGGTAGGCTGGTGGAGAGTCCATTAGGATAAAATTCTCCGGTATGGCGTCCCTCGGGCTCCAAAAATATCTGGTGTCGCTCCTTATCGGGAAACTTCATTACTTTATCCTCGATAGAGGGGCAGTACCTCACTCCGGTAGCTTTTATTACCCCCGCGTAAAGAGGAGAAAGGTGTAGATTATCCTGAATTAGGCGATGGCTGTGGCGATTAGTATAGGTGAGATAACAGGGAAGCTGTTCCCCATTGAGGTTCGGGGTGGAAAAGGAAAAGGGAAGAGGGTTTTTATCCCCTTTCTGAACGGCGAGCTTAGAAAAATTGAGGCTCTTTCCCTCCAGACGAGGGCAAGTTCCCGTCTTAAACCTCCCCATCCGCAACCCTAATTCCTTTAAAGAGAAGGAAAGTTGTTTCGAGGGAAAATCTCCGAGCCGGCCGCCGGGGAAACGCTGGAGTCCAATATGAATCAGTCCATTGAGGAATGTTCCCGGGGTGATAATAAGAGCTTTGCAAAATAATTTCTCTCCCAGATTAGTCTCTACTCCCTGGATAATACCTTTCTCGGCTAAAATTCTCTCGACCATTCCCTGTTTTAAATTCAAGTTCGACTGGCCCTCTAAAACGGATTTCAGGTAAAGCCGGTAAGCCTGTTTATCCGCCTGGGCCCGAGAAGAACGCACCGCCAGCCCTTTCCTCGTATTCAGGATGCGGAACTGGATACCCGCGGTATCAATAGCCTTTCCCATTTCCCCGCCCAGAGCATCAATCTCTTTAACCAGCTGTCCCTTAGCTAAACCGCCAATAGCCGGATTGCAAGACATTAGGGCAATAGTATCCAGGTTCATAGTGAGAAGGAGAGTTTTCTTGCCCAACCGAGCCGCGGCCAGCGCCGCTTCACAGCCGGCATGTCCTCCTCCTACCACGATGACATCATGCCGATGAGAATGAGACAAGATACGCTCCTTCGGAGCTAAGGGTTCAAGGGTTCAAGGAGTCAGGGGTGTGAGCAAAGCCCCCGGTAGCCGAGATCATCGTCTCCATCCGAGGAGAATGGAAGATCTGCCTGTTAATCTAATGCCCTCAAAGATCGGATGGAAATTCATAGATCTCAGGATGGCTGGGGGAGGAGGGCTCGAACCTCCACTTACCTGATTCAGAGTCAGGCGTGTTACCAGTTACACCATCCCCCATCTTGCCTAGTGTCAATTTAAATCTATCATAAAGGTCGGCGAGTTGTCAAATGAAAAGTCAAACAGAACGTTAGGGCTCAATTCTTAACTTTTCCAGTTCCTTTTCCTTCATTGGGGAGACAACAATAAACTGGATATCTTTCTCCGGTAGCTTCCAGTAATTAACTTTAAGATTATCTTCTCTCTTCCCTTGACCGTAGCGAGCAGTTAGGGATGAAACGAGAGCTATTTCTTCTTTAATCAGTTCCCCCCGGACTAGGGCGATGGGTCCGAGGAAATCGGCAGCCTGGAAGCATAAATCCCCGGCCCTGGCTAAGGTAAGGAGCTTCACATTCTCTCCTTCATCTCTCCCCACTACTAATTTAGTCCGAGGGGAAAAACGAAAGTGTCTCCCCAATTTAAGAAGATGGATATCATTAAGGGTGACCTGGTTATACTTAAAAAGATCTCTTAAGCGGGCTGAAAATTGAGCATCGGTCAGGAGGCACCCCCCGGCCGGAGCCGGATAGTCCTTAATACCAAATTGAGCGGCCAGCGCTATCTGCGGCTTACGGGAGCGCCCTTGAATATCCAGCAGCTTCTCCCGCTCTACCCACCCTTTTTTTTCGGGAATAGTCGGCTCCAGAAGTTGGGCGGAAAGGGGTCTTAAAATTAATCCTTCCCATTGTGATTTTTTTTCGATGAGTCTTAGGGTTTCGCTTCGTTGAGACATCGGCCTTTCTCCTAAAACCTCACCGGTAACCAGGAAAGAAGC
>CAZGXS010000083.1:0-2900 GCA_964529935.1 uncultured bacterium
AAAAGAAGGCACAAAGAAAAAAATAAGGGTTCAAGGGGTCCAGGATTCCAGGGGTCAAGGGAAAATCTTTTTAAAAAATACTTGAACCCTCGAATCCTTGAATCCTTGAATCCCGAGAAACTCTGTGCCTATGTGCCTGTTTGTGGCAAAGGGTGAAATAATGCTATTAGCTATAGATATTGGGAATACGGCTATTGTCCTGGGAATCTTTGAAGGGAATAAATTAATTGACCATTATCGTCTCTCTGCTGATAGAGAGAAGACGGCTGAGGAGTATGGAATCCTTCTCTCCGCTCTCATTGGTCCCCGAAAGATGAAGGGAATAATTATCTCCTCGGTAGTGCCTCCCCTCTTAAAGATTTTCCAGGAGATGAGTGAAAGCTGCCTGCACATTTCTCCCCTGCTCGTTAAGGTGGGGATGAAAACAGGTATCTCTATAAAATATCCTCGTCCCGAGGAGCTGGGAGCTGATAGAATAGTCAATGCTGTCGCTGTTCATCATCTTTATAAAGGTCCGGCAATTATTGTTGATTTTGGAACAGCCATTACCTTTTGTGCTCTTTCGGGCGAAGGAGACTATTTAGGGGGAGCTATTGCCCCCGGCATAGGCATTTCGGTAGAAGCCTTATTCGAAAAGACGGCCCTTCTTCCCCGTATCGAATTAGTTAGGCCGGAAAGAGTGATTGGAGAGAACACTGTAAAAAGTATGCAGTCGGGAATTATCTATGGCTTTGCCGAGCTGGTAGATGGATTAGTAGAAAGGATGAAGAGAGAATTTGCTCCCCGAGCCAGAGTAATAGCTACGGGTGGCTGGGCTGAATTAATAGCTTCGGAATCAAATAATATAGACGAAATAGTTCCTTTCCTCACTTTGAAAGGGCTAAAGATTATCTACGAGAAGAACCAGCCAAAGCAAAAACAGTAACTTTGAATTTCTGGCACTCTGTCACTTTCCCGCGGCGCCGGGAGGATTGTCTTGACAGAAGGAGGAAGAGGTAGTAAATTAAAAGCGTCACACCTGCCTGCCGGCAGTCAGGAAAGTGCCCCCTAAAAAAGGAAGGGAAGAAGGAAAATGGCTGATTTAAAAGCTATAGTGGACAATGTTATTAAGGGGAGAATGGATAAAAACTCTACTATGCCTTCGGAGATGAAAGGACAGCCGGGAGTGAAAGAATTGGTTCAGGCAGCCGTTGATGAGGGGGTGGAGGTAGGGAAGATATTGAATGAAGGTTTGATTGCCGGGATGGCTGTCGTGGGAGAGAGGTTTAAGAATAATGAGTTCTATATTCCCGAAGTCCTCATCGCTGCCCGGGCGATGCATGCGGGAATGGATATTCTTCAACCGCTTCTTGAGAAAGCAGAAGTGGAGCCCCTGGCCCGGGTTGCTATCGGGACGGTTAAGGGAGATCTGCATGATATCGGGAAGAATCTGGTAGCTATGATGCTTAAGGGGGCTGGATTCCGGGTAAACGATTTAGGGATAGATGTTTCTCCCGAGAAATTTGTGCAGGTTGCCAGAGAAGGAGAGCAGGTGCTCTGCCTGTCTGCCCTTCTGACCACGACTATGTCCGCTATGAAGACGATCGTTGAGACTTTGCAAAAAGAAGGCTTGAGGGGAAAGGTTAAAACTATGATCGGAGGAGCTCCCGTTACCCAGAATTATGCCGATGAAATTGGGGCTGACGGCTATGCTGCCGATGCTTCCAGTGCCGTGGATAAGGTTAAGGAACTCCTCGGGCTTAGTTAGAAATGCAAACATCAAACTACAAACTATAGATATCGGTCTTTTCTTCTTTTAGCCTGGGGTCTATGGTTTGCCAAATGAAGTGAGGCGAGATGCCCTGGTTCAGAAAACCAAAATATATGGCTGCTGGTCCTTCTGTCAAGAAGGAGATGCCCGACGGGTTGTGGACGGGATGCCGGGACTGCGGGGAGATAATTTACAACAAGACGCTGAAGAAAAACTTAAAGGTTTGTCCTAAATGCAGCTATCACTTTCGTATCGGGGCCCGGGAAAGAATTTCCATTCTTCTGGATAAGGGAAGCTTCGAGGAGTATGACCGGAATATGGCTTCGGTCGATCCTCTCAATTTTCAAGGGGTAATATCTTATAAAGATAAATTGAGCGAAGAGCAGAAGAAAACAGGATTAACTGAAGCTGTCGTTACCGGAAGCGGTCATCTCCATGGCCATCATCTCATTATTGCCGTTACTGATTCCAATTTCATTATGGGAAGCATGGGCTCGGTAGTAGGAGAGAAGATTACCCGGGCCATTGAACGGGCTATTGAGGAAAGGTTACCTTTCCTGAGCATCTCTGGTTCGGGGGGAGGGGCCAGAATGTACGAAGGTATGTTTTCCCTCATGCAGATGGCCAAGACCAGTGCGGCAATAGCTAAATTAGCTGAAGAGAAGCTCCTCTTTATTTCTCTGCTCACTGACCCCACTATGGGGGGAGTGGCAGCCAGTTTCGCTTCCCTGGGAGATATTATTATCGCTGAGCCAAAGGCCTTAGTTGGCTTTGCGGGGCCCCGGGTGATTAAAGAAACAATCAGGGAATCGCTTCCGGAAGGATTTCAGAGAGCAGAATTTTTGTTGGAGCATGGCCTTATTGATATGATCATCTCTCGAAAAGAGCTAAAGGAGAAGCTGGCTAACATTTTCTCCCTCGTAGGGGGTCCCGCTTAAAAACACACTCATCCTCTCTCATAACTTCCTCTTTTGGTGGTGGGTTACTTGTATATCCTATTTTTTTATAATAAATAAAGGCATTTTATTCTTGCTGTCATAGTTTTACCTTCCCATTAATCCTGAATACTATTTTAAAGCATAGGATTTTCAATCCTCTGCTGATTACACAGATTAAAAAATAGATTACACAGATTAGTAATTTTCCTTGA
>CAZGXS010000084.1:0-2887 GCA_964529935.1 uncultured bacterium
AATCCTTAAAATAGTCTATATCAAGCATCACCAGGGAGAGCGGATAATCCCGGGCCAGAGCCCTTGTCAGTTCCTCCTCTAAACGGTCCTGAAAATACTTGTGGACATAGAGGCCGGTTAGATTATCTCTGATGGCCAGTTCCTCGGTTCTTTGATAGAGTTCCGCGTTCTCCAGGGATAGGGAGGTAAGACCGGTTACTATATCTAACAGTCTCAGGTCATCGGCAGCATACTTATCCGGCGAGGATGAATCCAATCTCAAGATGCCCCTCAGCTCCCTCCCCCGCAGAAGGGGAGAACTAACCAGGGACCTCACTTTCCTCTCTCCCTCGCCCCCGGCAAGGATGCGGAACCTAAAGTCTTTTTCCCCATCGGTGACGATCAAGCCCTGTCTCTGCTTTACTACCCAGGCATCGAAGACATCGCTGGTCTTGGATTTAATCCTGGCCTTGGCATTGAAAGAATCCCCCCGGCGAGAGGCAGCTCTCAAGGCTAACTTCCCCTCTTCTATGAGGAAGAGAAGAGCGGTTTCACCTTTCCCGATGATGTAGAGGGCACTGTCCGTTACCAAATTTAAAATCTCCTCTAAGCTCAGAGAGAAGGAAAGGCTTTCGGTTATCTCCCTCAACAGGGAATACCTTAACATTCTTTTTTGCCAACCTTCCCTTTTAGATGCGTTTTTAACCTGTTCCTCCTTGAGGGTATTGTACTCAGCTTCTAACCTTTCCCTGTCGATCTCGCTTTGCTGTTGAAAATCCTGTTCTTGTTTAAAGAGGATGTGGGAGATGATCCCGATGATGAGAAAAGAGATGGGAGCAAGAGGATAGAGCCCCAAGCCCGTAATAATGGAGATAAATTGACTGAAAAGAGAGAAAAAAATGACCGCTATCGCCCCTCCGCCAAGTCCAAAGGAGAGGAAGGCAAGAATAATTAAAGGATTATAGAGAAGATGAAGAATCGAGATGAGATGGATAAGGATTCCTTGATATAGCAATCGCCAGGAGATGAGGAATAGGGTGCCGCTAAGGAACAAAGAAGCAACTATAGTAAAGTTTGCTATCTTCGTTCTGAATTTTTTCTCTTGGGACTTATCCATTCAGACAATAACTTTCTCTGTATCCTTATCGAAGAACCGAGCTTTGCTCATATTGAAAACTAATTCTAAGTCCTCATTAACCGCGGCCTGGCTATGAGCTTCCACTCGAGCGATAAAGGAATGGTTACCGGTGGTCAAGTAGAGGAGATTTTCCGCCCCTAACGGTTCCACTACTTCCACCGTAGCCATGATGGTGTTCTCGGGAGCTGCTTCTCCCACGAAAAGTTTGTCGTGAATGTTTTCTGGTCTAAGGCCAAAGATTATTTCCTTCTCTATGTAAGGAGATAATTTGGGGACCATATCCTCTACTGCCTTGATTTCAAACCTCCCCTCATTGAAATAGATGCCGCTATCTTTCCTAAGCAATCTGCCTTTCATGAAGTTCATGGGAGGAGTGCCAATGAATCCAGCCACAAATTTGTTGACCGGTTTCTCATAAAGGTTTAAGGGGTCGGCTATCTGGAGGAGAAACCCATCCTTCATCACCACGATGCGATCCCCCATGGTCATAGCCTCCGTCTGATCGTGGGTAACATAAATCATAGTGGCTTGAAGCCTGGCGTGAAGCTTACTGATCTCCGCTCGCATCTGAACCCTCATCTTAGCATCCAGGTTAGAGAGAGGTTCATCAAAGAGGAAGACTTTGGGTTTGCGCACGATGGCTCGGCCCACAGCTACCCGCTGTCTCTGCCCGCCCGATAGAGCCCGCGGCTTTCTATCCAGAAGCTCGCTTATGCCCAGGATTTCGGCGGCGGACCTAACTCGCTTGTCTATTTCATCACGGGGAAACTTTCTTAAGCGCAGCCCGAAGGCCATATTGTTGTAAACATTCATATGGGGATAGAGAGCATAATTCTGGAAGACCATGGCGATATCCCTATCCTTAGGAGGGACATCGTTGACCAAACGGTCTCCGATATAAATTTCTCCTTCCGTTGCCTCCTCCAATCCGGCCATCATTCTCAAAGTGGTAGATTTGCCGCATCCCGAGGGACCAACGAGGACCATAAACTCCTTATCCTCAACCTCCAGGTTGGCATTGTCGACGGCCTGGACTCCTCCCGGGTAGACTTTCTTAACATTCTTTAATATCACCTTGGCCATTTCCTTCCCCCCTCTCACTTTAGCTATGAGTTATAATCTTATTATGGAGCGGACGATGGGAATCGAACCCACATGAGCAGCTTGGAAGGCTGCCGTTCTACCACTGAACTACGTCCGCAATAAAAACTTCCCAACCACAGGAATATCTGTCAAACAGTCTGACGGTCTAAGTTATCAGTTTGACAGTTTAACTGATTAACTGTCTCACTGTCCACCTGTCTCACTGCCTATCTGTATTATGGGGAGAGGAGGATTCGAACCTCCGAAGCCAATCGGCGACAGATTTACAGTCTGTTCCCTTTGTCCACTTGGGTATCTCCCCTGACAACTGTTTAATCGTAACGACTAAACAGCATTGCAAATTGTAAATTTTAGATTGCAAAATGAAAAGTTATCAAAAAACCTTCCCCTTAATTTTACAATTTCCAATCTTTAATCTTCATTTTACAATGATCTTTAGCGGTTACTTGTAACCGCTAAAGAGTTACCTGGAGCTGGCGGAGGGAATCGAACCCCCAACAGCCTCATTACAAGTGAGGTACTCTACCATTGAGTCACGCCAGCGAATTACAGAAGTCAGATGTCAGAAGTCAGATGTCAGAAGTCAGATTTTTTCTGTCCTCTGTCCTTTGCTGTAATCGCTTAATTGCTTGAGGCAGATTCTCCAGGAGATCGGTAGCCATTAGT
>CAZGXS010000085.1:0-2878 GCA_964529935.1 uncultured bacterium
ATACAAATCCATGCGGGGTTATGATAGTCCCTATCTGCCGGGATGGGACTGCCACGGCCTACCCATTGAGCATCAGGTGATGAAATCGTTGCAGGAGGAGAAGAAAAATTTAAGCCAGTTGGAAATAAGGAAGAAGTGCCGCGCTTTTGCAGAAAAGTTCGTTGGTATTCAGAAAAAGCAATTCCAAAGGTTAGGCGTTTTTGCTGATTGGAATCAGCCGTATCTTACTATGAATCCCAAATACGAAGCTGGTATCATCCAGGTTTTCGGCGCACTGGCTAAAAAAGGACTTATCTATAAAGCTCTTAAGCCCGTACACTGGTGTTCCCGCTGTCAGACGGCCCTTGCTGAGGCGGAAGTAGAATATGCCGACCACCAATCGCCTTCTATTTATGTAAAATTTCCCCTTGAGAAAGATTCGCTTTCAGCTTTCAACTTGCAATCTTCCGCTGAGGTAAGCATTCTCATCTGGACGACTACCCCCTGGACTCTCTTAGCCAACAAAGCGGTAGCTATTCATCCGGATTATGAATATGCCCTGGTAGAGGTAAAAAAGGACGAGGCGTTTCTTATTCTGGTCAACGATTTAGTAGATACGGTGATGAGGAAGGCGGGGATAACTGAATATAAAGTTACGGCAACGGTGCCGGGTAAAAAGTTGGAGGGGATCAAATATATTCACCCCTTGAATAATGATGAATGTCCACTAATTTTGGGTGAAATGGTAGTCAAAGATGAAGGCACCGGTTGTGTGCATATTGCTCCCGGACATGGGGAAGCGGACTACGAATTGGGATTAAAGCATAAGTTAGCCATTTTTGCGCCCGTTGATAAAAAAGGTTGCTTCACTTCCGAAGCGGGAGATTTATCGGGCAGGCCTGTCTTTCAATCTAACGAGACTATAACGGAGAGATTAAAGAAAAAAAGCTGCCTTCTTCATGGAGAGGCTCTTACTCACTCCTATCCTCACTGCTGGCGATGTAAAGAGCCGGTTATTTTCCGGGCCACCGAGCAGTGGTTCATTTCTATGGAACACGAGGCTCTGCGGGATAAAGCTCTGCAGGAGATCAAAAAAGTCAACTGGATTCCCCCTTGGGGAGAGACCAGGATGAGCAGCATGTTAACCTCTCGCCCCGATTGGTGTATCTCCCGTCAGAGGACCTGGGGCGTTCCCCTTCCCATTTTTTACTGTCAGGAATGTAATCAGGAACTGCTCAACGAAAAAACTATTCAAGCGGTAGCAAATATCATTCTCCAGGAAGGAAGCGATGTCTGGTTCCTGAAGAAAGCCGGGGAAATATTGCCCGCGGATGTTTGCTGTTCTCATTGTGGCCAGAGAAACTTCCGCCAGGAAACGGATATTCTCGATGTCTGGTTTGAATCGGGAGTAAGTCACCGAGCTGTTCTTAAAGATAACCAGGAACTCTCCTATCCGGCTGACCTTTATTTAGAAGGGAGCGATCAACATCGAGGCTGGTTTCAATCTTCGCTCCTTACCGCGATGGGAGCAGAAGGGAAAGCCCCTTATAAAACTGTGCTCACTCACGGCTTTATGGTTGATGGGGAAGGGCGAAAAATGTCTAAGTCCCGAGGCAATCTGATTTCCTCGGAAGAGGCCATTCAGAGGTTCGGGGCCGATATCATTCGGCTCTGGGTATCCTCGGAGGACTACCGCAACGATATTGCTTTCTCCGCAGAGATTCTTGCCCAGATGGTAGAGGCTTATCGACGTATTCGCAATAGCTGTCGGTTTATCTTGGGAAATATTCAAGATTTTGACCAGGCTAACGATAAAAGGGCTTATGAGGATTTATTGGAGATCGATAGATGGGCCCTCTCCCGCTTAGCTAATTTAGTGGCCAAAGCCACTAAAGCTTACGAGGATTTTGCCTTTCATCGCCTTTACCACGACCTCCATAATTTTTGTGCTGTAGATCTCAGCGCTTTCTATTTTGATGTCCTCAAGGACCGGCTTTATACCTTTGCCGCGAATTCCCCGGGACGCCGGTCCGCCCAAACGGTGCTTCATAAGATCCTTATAACCCTCGTCCGCCTCATGGCTCCCCTTCTTCCCTTCACCGCTGAAGATATTTGGGGCTATTTAGCCCAGAAAGATGAGAATCCGGCCAGTATCCATTTATCCTCCTGGCCGCAGCTTCCCGATTATTACCTTGATGATAATTTGGAAGAGAGATGGAAGAAACTCCTCTGCATTAGAGAAGAAGTATGTCGGGCCCTGGAAAAAGCGCGGAATGAGAAAGTAATTGGCAATTCTCTGGAAGCCGAGGTGATTATCTTTTCTACTTCCACGGAAAAGACCCTTTTTTTGAAAGAATATCAAGCCGAGTTAGCTACTATCTTTATCGTCTCTCGAGTGGAACTCAAGGAAGCCGAGAAAAGTTTACCGGAAGGAGTCTTCCCCGGTGAAGAGATAAAAGAGTTAGGGGTGCGGGTAAAGAAAGCTCCCGGGGATAAATGCCAGCGATGTTGGACTTACAGCGAGACGGTGGGGGAGAGCCAGGAACATTCCGCCATCTGCCATCGTTGTTTAGAGGTAATAACTGAAAATAAAAAACTTAGCGGTTGAATAAAGTACAGGCAAGCTTTGCCACTATAGAAATGATGATATGAAGGGATAGTTAGGAGCATAGGATTTTCAATCCTCTGCTGATTACACAGATTAAAAAAATAGATTACACAGATTAATAATTTTCCCTGGACCCCTGGACCCTATCCCGAACGATAGTAGAGGGATATTTTGGAAGTTTTCTGGAAAGGTAGAGAATAATGGCCATCAGGATTGATATCGGGCTTAAGGAAGGCATCCGGGACACTGCCGGAGAGGCTTTGCGAAAGAGGATAGCCGTGGATTTAGGGA
>CAZGXS010000086.1:0-2849 GCA_964529935.1 uncultured bacterium
CCCGGGGGCGAGCAATCTCTAACTGTTCTACCCAGCGCCAACCAACCTCAATCTCACCGTCTCCTGAATCTGTTCCATTGCCAATAACAAAGTGATAAAACAATCCTCCCATACCAACGCGACGATGGTGGCGGTCAAATATTTCCGCATTTCCCACTTTGGTAGCGCTATGGTGGAGAGTTATAGTTCTCCATCTAACCCGGCGGCATCTTCCCTCAACTAATCTTTCTAACGGCTTAACTGTCACGACTTCATACGGCTTGACCCTTAAAACTTTTCTGGCTCCGGGGATAAACAGTCTCTGCCCCACCCCCAGTTGGGCCGGATCAGAGATAGCGTTTGTTCTCATAAGAAGGTCAAGATCTATCTCATAGGTCTTAGCTATCCTCCACAGGGTCTGGTTCCTTCCCACAATGTGGAAGACGCCCTGGCACGTTATTCTTTCTGGAGGCAGGGTTATACACCCGAAGAATACAACTATTCCCGATAAAATTATGGCTGTCCTGACAATTTTTTTTATCATTTTATTGGAATCCTCCTTTATTTAGCAGTTTCAAGCTCTTATCAGAGGTCGATTCCAGGCCGAGCAGAAACACCCTAAATCCGGCCTTCCAAATCTTCGGAAGGATGTAATACCCTAAAGTGTCTGTAAAAAGGATTAGCGCCTGTGGTATCCTGTGTAGCAGAGCAGAGAAACCAGGGCAAAGAGCCTTGGGGTATACAACCTTTAAAAGAGAAAGGGGGGATACCACAATGGAAAGGATACCACCCTCAGAAAGAATAAGCAAGGAAATAAAAGACCTGGTGTCAAAAGTGGAAGTTAAGACCAAGAACAAGGTTTGCCCTTTCCCTCCCATCCTCACCTCTTAAAGGATAAACTTCTATTTGAATATTTTAGCGAGAATTTCTTTGCCTTTTATCAAGTCGATGATTCTAACTTTTAGCTGGTTCTCTTCTATTTCCATAAGGGCGTAGCTGGGAGGGTAGCCTTTTTTGTCCTTGGTCTTAAGGTGACCGGGGTTTATCCAGAGAACATGATCTTTTTCTTCTATTCGGGGGATATGGGTATGCCCGTGAAAGACGATGTTTATCTTTTCTTTGGCTATTATATCTTCGGGGTCCCTGTCTGTGGAAAGATCATTCTCGTGAGCGGCGGGAGCATGAGTGAGGAGAAATTTCCAGTTGGAGAATTCTTTGACAAGCCGATTAGGTATTCGGGGATCCCGGTAGTAGCTGCTGAAGACGCCCGGAATTCTCAGAAGTTCAATATCTGGTCTTTCTATTACCCGGGTATCATCGTAATCATCCCCCAGGTGAATAATTATATCTACGCTTCCTTCTTCTATTAGCTTCCTTACCGCCAGACGCAAGTTATCCCAATGGTTATGGCTATCGCTGAGCACCCCTATTCTCATCTTTTCTCCACCCGCGAGAGAAGCTCCCCATAGATTAAAGTGTTACATTAAGTTCAATCATCTAACTTATTGTTATTCATTAGTTAATAGATTTAAAAAATGTTCCATTATCCTGCAGCCTTCCTTCAAATGAAGCGAGCCTTTTCTGGCGGAAGATTCACTAAAGGAGGTCATTTTATCGCTTTTTACATCAGTTCCCCAGAAAGCAAAGGGGACAGGATCGCGAGTATGTGTCCTTAACTCCAGGGGAGTGGGATGGTCGGGCAGAACCAGTACCCGATACTCAGGAAACTTCTTGATCCCTTTCAGAATAGTGCCCACTACCTTATGGTCAAAATCCTCTATGGATTGTAGCTTAGCCCGAAGATCGCCCATATGGCCGGCTTCATCGGGGGCTTCTATGTGGACAAAGGTAAAGTCTTTTTTCTCCAACGATTTTAAAGCTGCTTTGGCCATGCCTTCATAGTCAGTATCAAAGTAACCGGTCGCTCCCGGGACATTGATTACCTCCAGGTCAGCGTAACAAGCAATACCTTTTACCACATCAACGGCGGAGATGACCGAGCCCTCCATTCCAAATTTTTCCCTAAAGGTAGGCATAGAGGAAGCAGTCCCTTGTCCCCAAAGCCAGATCATGTTCCCGGGGTTTTCTCCCAGGTCCCGGCGAATGCAATTGATGTCGTGTTTATCAAGCCAGGAGAAGGAATCTTTCATAAGCTTTTGCAGTATCTCTCCCCCTTTCCCCTGGGGGAAATTATTGTTGAGAGATTGACCAATAATATCGTGGGGAGGGAGACATTTTACAGAATTGAAGGTTGAAGATTGAAGGTTAGATACCATCAGATGTCGGTAGCTGGTCCCAGGATAAAACTTGATGTCTTCATTTCCCAGTTTCTCATCCAGAAACTTGATAAGAATCCCAGCTTCTTTATTGGATATATGACCAGCGCTGTAGTCAACAAGGGTATCTTCCTCAACCGTTATCAAGTTACATCTAAAAGCAACTTCGTTTTCTTTTAGGTTGATTCCCAGGCTGGCAGCTTCCAGCGGGCCCCGCCCGGTATAATATTTAGCCGGTTGATACCCCAACAGGGATAAGATAGCTACATCGCTGGCGGGATTCATGTTCTTGGGCACGGTAATAGCTGTCCCCCCTTTTCCCTGCTTAGCAATATAGTCCATATAGGAAGTGCGGGCAAATTCCAGCGGAGTTTTATTATCCAATTCGGACACGGGATAATCGGCCATCCCATCGCCAACAAGTAAGGCATATTTCATTCTTCTATCCCTGATATTACGTTACATATACTTATGAGAATATCTTCAAATGGCCTCCAGGACACTTTCTATCCGGGCGGGAACCACGGTTGGTTCTTTCGCAGTAGCTATAGCTCGGTCCGGATCCTTCAGGCCATGGCCGGTAAGGATACAAAC
>CAZGXS010000087.1:0-2835 GCA_964529935.1 uncultured bacterium
CCCGATATCTCCCCTGACTACTTCGGCCACTCTGACCACTAAAGCTGCCCTTTCCGCGACCGCGACCATCTCTATTTCCTCCCGGAGAGGTAGCATTCTTCCGGCAATAATGAAAATTATGATTAAGACAATTGCTCCGGCAATAATTCTTTTTTTCTTCATTCTCTCCTCCATTTACAGGTTTTTTCTTAGCATCTAGGTCTTAACAACCAATCCCCCTTTATTCCCCCTTTGAAAAAGGGGGGTTAGGGGGGATTTTATTCTATTTATGACCTCCTCTGGCTCTCTCTAAGCTGGCTTTGCCAACCAGGTGTTTGTGGAGGGCCCGGGCATAACCGCTGCGCGCCTCGGTCAGAGCCAAATGCACATCCATCACCTCTAAGTGGGTACTCAGCCCTTCCCGGTAACGTTCCCGAACAATTTGTAAACTCTCTTCAGCTAATTGGACATTCTGGCGCTGAAAAACCATCACCTGTCGAGCCTTTTCCAAGTCTAAATAGGCCTGGCGAACCTCTAATCTCACCTGGCCCTTAAAATCTTTTAACTGCAGAAGCGATTTTTCATGCTCGGACAGCGCCTGTTCCACCCGGCCCCTGGTCTTTAGCCCATCAAAGAGGGGAACCTCTACCTTAATCCCCGCCTTCCAGCCCCAATCCCAGTCGGGGGCAGGAGGAAGCCCCTCAAGACCTTCATAGCTTCCAAATAAGAAAATGGAAGGCCTATGCCCGGAGCGGGCAATGACAATACCTTCTTCTCCCATCTGGGCAGCTAGCTTTAACTGCCTGATTTCGGGCCGCTCTCTGAGGGCCTGAAGAAGCGCCTCATCCAGGTTCGGCAGGAAGGGAAAATATTCTAATCTCCCCTCCAGAGAAAAGGGATGCCCCAGCTCTAAATCCAAGAGCCTCAGAAAAGAGTTCCTCGCTGACTGGAGATCATTCTTAGCTTTAACGAGCTGACTGGAGGCATTGGTCACCTCCACCTCGGCCCTCAAAATGTCAAACATAGGCACCTCTCCTTCCTCAAACCGCACTCTGGTCACCCGATAATGGGACTGGAGTAGCTTAAGAGCCTCAGCTCTAACGGTTACCAACTCCTCGGCTAATAAGATTCCATAAAAACTTTTTTTCACCAGCAAGGTTATCTCGGCCTCAATTGTCTGCAGACTTTCTTCCCTGACCTGATGATACAACTTAGCCTTCCTGATGGCCCCTTTTGCTCCTCCTCCCGCATAAAGAAGCTGGGTTAGCTCTAAATTAACTCTCTGGCTATCCAACCCCAACCTATCCAGTCTTGCATAAGCAGCCTGGGCTGAGAGCCGCGGCAAGATCGCGGAGCGCGCTTCAATTACCTTGGCGGCAGTTCTGTCTAACTCCTCTCGGGCAAGCAAGATATGGGGATTATTTTCCCGAGCCCACTGGATACTTTTCTCCAGGGTAAAAACCCACTCTCTCCCGGGTTCCTCGGCTCTACCCAGGGCAGAAAATACCAAAATCAGCAGACAGAAAATTAAAAATTTTTTCAATTTCTTTATCCTCCTTACAACCTTTATGCTAACCGTTCACGCCCATATTGTCATTTCGACCGAAGGGAGAAATCTTAAATGCCATGGTAGCGTGAATCATGACACAGAAGCGTGAATGGTTACCCTTTGTGGATAGGCGGGACATTCTTGTCCCGCAAGCCTTAACTTTTTTACCCTCCCTTTTTCTTCAAACTATCAAGAATCATCTTTGTCAGGGACTTCTTCATCTGACTTAAGGAAAATACCTGGGGATTAGAGAGCCAGTGCATAGCCAGCCCGTCAATAGCCGCCAAAATTATTGAGGCGGAGTAGCGAGGATTAATCTCCTTCTTAAATTTACCCGCTTCTATCCCCTCCTCGATATAGGAAGAGAGCAGTTTTCTGTAATCATTATATATCCGCTGTAATTTTAAAACAACGGGACCCTTGTCTCTTTTCTTACTTATCTCCAGCCAGCTTTCTAAGAAAACGAGAAAGAAATTCTCCACTTTCTTAACTTCGGTAAGAGAGAGACTGATAAACTCCTCAATCCTTTCCTCAACTCCCAGCTTCGAAGAAGAAACCTTTTTAAGGTATGAATCCTTAAAGCTCTCAAAAAGATAGAAGCAGAGCTCAAAAAAAAGCTCCTTCTTGCTGGGAAAATACTCGTAGATAGTGCCCTTGCCAATATCGGCAAGGCGGGCAATTTCGCCCATGGTTGTCTGGTGAAATCCGCTCCTGGAGAAAGCCCGCCGGGCGGCGTCAAAAATCAATTCTTTCTTCTCTTTCCGGTCAACAATAATTGGCGACATAAGGGAACCTTTCTAATAGAGAGCTCTCTAATTACCAGAGCAAATGTAGTGTAGCCCCTTGTGGGCGTAAAGACCCAATAGCGAAACGCTGCGAAAAGCTATTCTACATTTTCTTGCTGCTATCGGGATAATTCGCACTTACAACTTACGTTCCGTAAGTTGTGTGCTTGCTTTCATTGCCTCGATAGCAAAACGCGGCGAAAAGCTATTCTACATTTTCTTGCTGCTATCGGGATAATTCGCACTTACAACTTACGTTCCGTAAGTTGTGTGCTCATTACGGGGACAAGCCCCTATACTACAGCGTAATTGTATTGTCATATTATTTGGAGAACGCACCATAAGATACACTCCTTCGGAGCTAAGGGTTCAAGCATAGGATTGAAAATCCTATGCTTCAAGATAATGACCGACCAGTCAGGCGCCATTCTCATAATACACCTTTTCACAAATCCTGGTCAATAGATAAACATCAAAAGTATACTCTTACCCGAACAAACCCTCCCGAGGGAAATTGGCCGT
>CAZGXS010000088.1:0-2830 GCA_964529935.1 uncultured bacterium
TTTATTGCCGCTATTAAGAAAAATAAACAAGACGGATATTTTTCTCAGATAGATGAATGTTCCTTGACAAACTTTTAGGTTATGGGTATAATTAGAATTTCTTGTAAAAGAAGAGGCGGAAATGCGGAACTTGTTCTCCCTATTATTGCTAGTTAGCCCTGTGGCCCTGCTCCCGGTATGCCTACCGCTCGTCTCCTTGGTAAGGGACGAGGTAGTGGGGAGAGGAAAGAGGTTTATAGCATCCTGATATCTAAAAAATAAAATCTCAACCCACTATTGAAATTCGGTAGTGGGTTTTTTTATGTCCCCGAGAAAAGGTTGACACAGTAGAGGGGGTAGTATATTATAATCCGAGTATTAGAGAGACTACGACTTACAGAGGTTCAAAGGGCAATGCAAGCCGTATGACCGAACTTATCCCGACAGCAATGAGAAAATTTAGAATACATTTTCGGGATAATTCGCACATATAATTTGCATTCTGTAAATTGTATGCTCATTAAAGGAGTAAAAAAGTGAAGAAGACGGGAGCAGAAATTATCGTTGATGCTTTACTAAAAGAAGGGGTGGATACTGCCTTTGGTATTCTGGGAGGAGCTATCCTGCCGCTATTTGATGTCTTATATGATGCCCCTTTAAGGTTTATCCTTACCAAGCACGAGCAAGGAGCCGCCCATATGGCGGATGGCTATGCCCGGGCGACGGGAAAAGTGGGTGTCTGTATAGCTACCTCGGGACCGGGAGCTACCAACCTGGTTACCGGAATTGCTACCGCCAATATGGACTCTGTTCCCCTTGTGGCTATAACCGGACAAGTGTTTACTACCATGATTGGGAATGATGCTTTCCAGGAAGCTGATGTTACCGGGATTACCCGTCCCATTACCAAGCATAATTATTTAGTGAAGGAGGTTAAAGATTTGCCGCGGGTGATGAAGGAAGCTTTCCATATTGCCTCCACGGGAAGACCGGGCCCGGTGCTTATCGATATCCCCAAGGATGTCCAGATAGCCAAGACCGAATATAGTTATCCCAAAAAGGTGGAGATGAAAAATTACCAGCCCACCTATTTCGGCCATCCCCAGCAGATCAAGAAAGCAGCCCAGGCCATTCGCCAAGCTTCTAGGCCCATAATCTATGCCGGAGGAGGAGTAATCATCTCGGGTGCGGCTTCGCAATTAACGGAGTTAGCCAGGAAAGCCCAGATCCCGGTAACGACGACACTTATGGGTTTAGGCGGCTTTCCGGAGACGGATTCTCTTTCTCTGGGAATGTTAGGAATGCATGGAACTCATTATGCTAACCACGCTATTATGGAGTCGGATTTAATCATCGCCATCGGGTCCCGTTTTGATGACCGAGTTACCGGGGAACTCAGTACATTTGCTCCTCACGCCCGTATTATTCACATTGATATAGACCCTTCCTCTATCAGTAAAAATGTTAAGGTGGACATTCCTATAGTGGGAGATGTTCGGAGAGTTCTTCAAGAATTAAATAAGTTAGTTAAAGAGGGAGATTATGCCTCCTGGCACCAAAAAATCAAGGCATGGAAAAAGGAGTATCCACTCACCTGTGAGAGCAAGGGGAAACTCAAGCCTCAGTTTGTCATTAAGGAGATTTATAAAGTCACTCAGGGGGAGGCTATTATTTGTACCGAAGTAGGACAGCACCAGATGTGGGCGGCGCAGTTCTATCAATACACCAAGCCGCGCACTTTCCTCTCCTCCGGAGGATTGGGAACAATGGGTTACGGCTTCCCGGCTGCTATTGGAGCCCAGCTCGGGTGTCCGAATAAGGTGGTCTTTGATATCGCCGGAGACGGGAGTTTCCAGATGAACATTCAGGAGCTGGCTACGGCAGTTATCAATAAGCTTCCCGTTAAAGTGGCCATTCTGAACAATGGCTATTTAGGAATGGTGCGTCAGTGGCAGGAACTGTTCTACAAAAAACGTTATTCTTATACCAATCTATCCGGAGGACCGGACTTTGTAAAAGTAGCTGAGGCTTATGGAGCCACCGGCATTCGGGTAGAGAAAAAAACAGAGGTGAATGCGGCTATCCGCAAAGCCCTTGCTCTGCCCGGGCCAGTGGTCCTTGATTTTCATGTTGCTGCGGAGGAGAATGTCTTTCCTATGGTACCTGCGGGAGCAGCTGTCAATCAGATGATCAGCGGAATGGCGTGAAACTATAGATAACAGAAGACAGATGCCAGAAGACAGAAGTTAGGGAATCGATGATAGGTGATCACTCGCTCTGCTCGTTAGGAAGATGGACAGTTCTCTTTCTTGTCCCTGATAAAGTCTTTTTTCTGTCATCTGTTTAAAGGGAGGCAAGAAGCATGAAGCATACTATCTTTGCTTTAGTAGAGAATAAATCCGGGGTTTTAGCCCACATTTCCACTCTCTTTAGCGCTCGAGGATTTAACATCGATAGCTTAGCGGTGGGGGAGACGGACGACCCGGCGGTCTCCAGAATGACCATAGTTCTAGATGCCGACGAGAGAATATTGGAGCAGGTAGTCAAGCAGCTTCACAAACTCATTGATGTTATCAAGGTTCAGGACCTCACCGGCCAGAACTTCATTGACCGGGAGTTAGTTTTAGTCAAGGTGAATACTACCCCCGCCACCCGGGCAGAGATAATGCAAATCGTGGATATCTTCCGGGCGAGAATAGTCAATGCCAGCTCTAAAGCCCTGACCATTGAAATAACGGGAGATACGGAAAAGGTAAAAGGGATGCTGGAACTTATCCGGGAGTTTGGCATCCAGGACATCGTGCGCACGGGCAAAATTGCTCTGGCCCGGGGGAATAAGTGATATGTTTAT
>CAZGXS010000089.1:0-2814 GCA_964529935.1 uncultured bacterium
GATAAGCAGAAGGATATTCAATCCGTAGAGAAGGTAAGCATATTTCATTAGTGTTTGATAATTAACGGTAATGACGATGAGCAGGGAAATCAAGCCCAGCCCCACCCAGACAAGCTGCTGGCGGAAGGGTTGACCGGGTCCCGAGAAATAAAGAAACTGATCCCGATAATAAGAAGCACTGTAGATCATCGCTATCCCAATGGAGGTTATAAGCAGGATGAGCAAGAAAAGAAGATAATCAAAATTTTTTAGCAATCTACGGTCAATCATTTTCTATACCTGAAATAAAAGGGTTCGAAGATTCAAGGATTCGAGGGTTCCAGGGTTTATTTTTTAAATATTTTTACTTGACCCCTTGAATCCTGGACACCTTGATCCCTATATTTAGTGGTTTATATTTTCCCGGCCAAAAAAGGCTTCCATGACCTCTCGGGTTAAGGAAGTGGCAATCACTCCCCCCCATCCTCCGTGTTCTACCAGAACAGCTAAAGCAATTTGGGGGTTTTCCTGGGGGGCAAAGCTTAAAAACCAGGCATGTGGTCGCAGTTTATAGGGCCTTTCTTCTCCCGGCCGGAACCTTCTGCTTGTCACTTCAGCCGTACCTGTTTTTCCGGCCACTTTCACCGTATCCATCCTGGCCCTTCGGCCGGTTCCCCACTCAACCGTCCCCTCCAGACCCTTCTTAATAACATCGAGATTGGCTGGTGATAGGGGAAGCCTTCCTTTCAACTGAACCGGGAAATATCTTACCACCTCTCCTTCAGGAGAAATAATCTCTTGGACAAGCCGGGGCCGATAAATTTTTCCTCCCTGGGCTATGGCGGCGATAAGATTTGCCATCTGCAGAGGAGTAGCCTGCAAAGCTCCCTGTCCGATAGAAAGATTGTCAATTTCTCCCCGCGGCCATCTCTCTTTCCACCCTTTATCCGGAACCAACCCTTTTCTCTCATGGGGAAGATCAATTCCGCTCAGAGCTCCCAGACCAAGCTGACGAGCAAAATAGCTTATACCATCCACCCCCAGTTCTCGCCCCAACTTAAAGAAAAAAAGATTGGAGGAACGAGCTAAGGCTTCAACCACATCTATTTGTCTACCATCCTCGTTCGCCAAGGTATCCTGCGGCCCCATTATCCCTTTTTCCAAAGCAGCCAAGGCAATAACTGTTTTAAAAGTGGAGGCAGGAGGATAAAGGCCGGTCACTGCCCGGTTGAAAAAGGGCCGGCCCGGATATTCAGAGAGCTCCCGGAACTTTTCCGGGGAAAGGCGCTTAGTGAAGATATTGGGGTCAAAGGCAGGAGAGCTGGCCAAAGCCAGAATATCCCCGCTCCTGGGGTCAATAGCCACAATAGCTCCCCTCTTGCCTTGCAAAGACTGCTCGGCCACTTTCTGTAATTCTTTATCAATAGTAAGAATAAGGTTATAGCCGGCAAGGGCGGGCCTCTCGCCCAGGATTCCTAACTGCTCTCCCCGAGAATTTACCAAGATCTCCTGACCTCCATCTCTTCCCCTCAAATAAACTTCAAAACTTCTCTCAAGCCCGGTCCGGCCCACAAGTCCCCCCTGGCGGTATCCAGGCACCTCTTTATCCTCAGCCTTTATCCGGCCCAGATGACCAAGAAGATGAGCCGCGAGCTTCCCAAAAGGATAATTACGTCTGGGTTCAGCCTGGATAAAAACTCCCGGCAAATCTCCTCTTCTCTCCTCAATGATAGTAATGGTTCTCATATCTACTTCGTTTTTAACGACTATCGGCCTAAAGGGACTAAAAAAATTATTCCTTATCGCCTCGACAATATTTTCCTTGTCTATTGCCAGGAGCTGACTTAACTTTTTCACTGTTTGTTCAACATCTCTTAACTCCTGAGGTATAATGACTACTCTGAAAAGAGGTTGATTATCAGCCAGAACCACTCCTTGACGATCATAGATAGTCCCCCGGCGGGCTTTCAGTGGGATCAAACGGACATGATTTCTTTCCGCTAACTCCTTGAATCTTTCCCCTTGAATGATTTGCCTGAACCAAAGACTGGTGAGAAGAATCAGGAAACCGAACATACCCAAGATAGCTATCACCCTCATCCTTTTTCGCCTCTCTTCCATATCCTCTGGACGGCGAATAATTTGTGAAGAAGGGTATCTTAATCGCATATCTTTAATCACCTCTTAAGCAACAGGGTTCAAGGATTCGAGGATTCGAGGATTCCAGTACTTATTTTATAAAGTTTTTTCACTTGAATCCTGGACCCCTTGACCCCTTGAATCCTTATTTTTTCCTCTATGCCTTAGGCTTGAATTTTAAAATCCTTCTTATCCCCAAAAAAAAAGGGGGAGCAAGAAGAGTGTTGATAATGATAGTAAAAACGAGCGTCTTAACAACTGTCGGGGGAAGAGGAGAATATCCTCGGTAAAGAAATATTAAACAAAGGTAAATTAGTTCATGAATAAGAATGCTGAAGAAGGAAACTATCAATTGAACAAAAATGTCTTTGTGATAAAACTTAGTTCTTAGGAAACCGCTGAAAAAACCAACCACTGTTTTAGAAAGAGCTCCCGTCCCCAGCAAACTTCCCGAGAGGGAATCCCCAAGAATTCCCCCTAAAAATCCTGTTGTCGCCCCTTTTATTTCCCCCCCATAGAGACCGGCAAAGATGGTCAGGAGAAGAACTAAATCAATTCTTGCTCCGTAAAGAAATCTCAAAGGAACTAAAATGGTAGTCTGTAAAACTAGAGAGACAATTATGAGCAAAATCCAGAGAAAAATAGTCATTAGGAAGATATCCCTCTACTATCGTTCGGGATAGGGTTCAAGGTTTC
>CAZGXS010000090.1:0-2807 GCA_964529935.1 uncultured bacterium
TCAAGGGGTCAAGTGAAAAACTTTAGAAAATATACCCTGGAATCCTCGAATCCTCGAATCCTCGAACCCTATTTTTCGACCGGAGGGAGAAAAAGTCGTGTCTAGGAGAAGAGAAGCAAGTAAAAGAAGAATAGCTCCCGACCCGAAATATAATAGTCAATTGGCGGCCAGGTTCATTAATGGATTAATGGGGGCTGGGGAAAAAAGTGTGGCCGAATCTATCTTCTATAGAGCTTTGAGTATTGTTGAAAAGAAAGCTAAACAACCTCCCTTGGAGCTCTTTACCCAGGCGATGGATAATGTTAAGCCAATGTTAGAGGTCAAATCTCGACGGGTGGGAGGAGCTACTTATCAGGTGCCTGTGGATGTCAGGCCAGATCGGCGAACGGCTTTAGCTATTCGCTGGATCATTCACTTTGCCGGGAGCCGGAAAGGGCTTCCTATGGAGGAGAAGTTGGCCCGGGAACTGATGGAGGCGGCCAAGGGAGAAGGAGCTTCTATGAAGAAGAAAGAGGATACCCATCGTATGGCTGAAGCCAATAAAGCCTTCGCCCATTATAGATGGTGAAAATGACAGTTAAAAGGATTCAAGGGTTCAAGTGAAAAAACTTTAGAAAATATACCCTGGAATCCTCAAACCATAGAATCCTTGAACCCTATTATTCAGATAGCCTGAAAAGCAAGAGGGCTATGAAATTAATTGGAGCGAACAAGTGGCGCGGAAATATCCCATATCAAAAATTAGAAACATTGGCATTATGGCTCATATCGATGCCGGAAAAACGACAACGACAGAAAGGATGCTCTATTACACGGGAAAAGTGCATCGCCCTGGGAATATAGATGAGGGGACGACAACCATGGACTGGATGGCAGAAGAAAAAGAAAGAGGGGTAACCATCACCTCTGCGGCTACCACCTGTGTCTGGAGAGAGCACCATATTAATATCATTGATACCCCGGGGCATGTGGATTTTACGGCAGAGGTGGAGAGGAGTTTGCGGGTGCTAGATGGTTCGGTAGCTGTCTTCTGCGCCGTGGGCGGAGTAGAACCCCAATCGGAAACGGTCTGGCGTCAGGCGAACAAATATCATATTCCCCGCTTAGCTTTTATCAATAAGATGGATAGGCCGGGAGCGAGCTTCCTGGAAGCAGTGAAGGCGATGGAAGAGCGATTAGGGGCCAACCCCTGCCTTCTTCAGATTCCCTTGGGAGAAGGAGACGATTTTAGGGGAGTGATTGATTTAGTAGACATGAAACAGGCCACCTTTCGGGAAAGTGATTATGGCCTTAACTATGATATGGGAACTATCGAAGAGGAATATCTTGACAAGGCCAGGGAATATCGGGAAAAATTGTTGGAGAAAGTAGCGGAATATGATGAAGGGTTAATGGAAAAGTATGTGCATGGAGAAGAGATAACTTCGGAAGAGATAGCCAAGGGAATCAGGCGAGCTACCTTAAAAGATGCATTCATACCCGTTTTCTGTGGAACGGCGCTACGTAATAAGGGCATCCAATTGCTTTTAAATGCTATTGTTGATTATTTACCTTCTCCTCTTGATGTTTTGGCTATTCGAGGCGTTGATGATCAGGGGCAGGAAGGAAAGGAGAGGATGGCTGACGATGAAGCTCCCTTCGCATCCCTGGCTTTTAAGATCGTCTCCGACCCTTATGTGGGGAGATTAACCTATTTACGGGTCTATTCGGGGAAGCTTTCTCAGGGAAGTTATGTCTATAATCCCCGCTTGGACAAGCAAGAGAGGGTCTCTCGAATTCTGGAAATGCATGCTAATAAGAGAGAGGAAAAGAATGAAATCTATTCGGGAGATATTGTTGCAGTTATCGGACTGAAAAAAACAACTACGGGGGACACTTTGTGCGATAAAGCCCACCCCATAGTTTTAGAATCTATCCATTTTCCCGAACCGGTTGTCTGGGTAGCGGTGGAGCCAAAAACGAAAGCTGATGAGGAAAAACTTACCCTTTCTTTGGGGAGGTTAACAGAGGAGGACCCTACTTTCAGGGTAAAGACAGACGTAGAGACGGGTCAGACAATTATTTCTGGCATGGGAGAATTTCATTTAGAGATCTTGATTTCCCGGCTTTTAAGGGAATTTAAAGTAATGGCTAAGATAGGAAGGCCTCAGGTAGCTTATCGGGAGACAATTAAAAATCCTGCTCGGGTGGAAGGCAAGTTCATTCGCCAGTCCGGGGGGAGAGGGCAATATGGTCATGTCTGGCTAGAGTTAGAGCCTTTGCCTCCGGGGGAAGGATCAGAATTCGTGAATAAAATTAAAGGAGGGGATGTCCCCAGCGAATTTATTCCTGCCGTGGAAAAAGGAGTCAACGATGCTCGGGACAGTGGATTTTTGGGAGGATTCCCCGTAGTGGATGTCAAGGTTTCTTTGGTGGATGGCTCCTACCATGATGTAGATTCTTCGGAAATAGCTTTCCGAACGGCTGCCTCTATAGCTTTTCGAGAAGGAACAAAAAAAGCCGGACTGGTGCTCCTGGAGCCGATTATGGAAGTAGAAATAGTTGTTCCGGAAGAGTATATGGGAGAGGTTATCGGAGATCTCAGCTCTCGCCGGGGGAAGATAGAAGAGATGAGCTCCCGGGCTGGAGCGAAGGTGATCAAGGGGCATGTTCCTCTATCGGGGATGTTCGGCTATGTCACTTCACTTCGCTCGCTGACGCAGGGCCGAGCCAGTTTCGTTATGGAATTTAACCATTATGGAAAAGTGCCCGAGGGGATTAGGGATAAAATTTTAGAGAAATGATATAAAAATAGGGTTCCAGGATTC
>CAZGXS010000091.1:0-2700 GCA_964529935.1 uncultured bacterium
ATTGCTTTTTTGCAACAGACGAGTTCTTCGCCTCCGGCTACTTGCAATTTAACTGCATTTCTGCCTAGACGGCATTTATATACCTCAACCAACTTTTTTTGATATTAACCGTTATCGCATTCTTCTGATATTTTACACCGAGATGACTTCCTTTACCTCCGTGACTTCCTCCTTAAGTATTCTCTCGATTCCGTTTTTCAAGGTCATCTGGCTCATCGGACATCTTCCGCAAGCTCCGGTTAATCTCACCTTCACTACTCCCTCAGAAGTAACTTCTACCAGCTCGACATCTCCCCCATCAGCCTGAAGCGCTGGCCTTATCTTGTTTAATGCCGCTTCTACTTTCTCTTTCATCGTCTTCTCCTAAATTTTTCAACCTTCTATTTTCTCCATAGGCTGCCCGCAACAAACGAGCTCTCCCCCACCTACTTTGGTTACGATAACCTCATTACCGCACACATTGCATCTATATTTTTCACCAACCTTTTCTACTGCCATATAAAACCTCCCGGATAAAAATTTTATCCTTCTACCTCAATTGCTTCCGCCGGATATTCGAGAAGCAACCTGTTTTAAATCACAACTCTCACAACTCTGCACCTTCACCTGAGCTATATTATCATCCTCTCAATTCAAAGGCTTCCGGACAGCTTGAAGCGCGCAGCCCATATATCCACGCAGTACACAGAGCTTCATCAACGCTTAACTTTACCATATTATTCTTCCCTTGTTAGTCCATATTTCTTAGGAGCTCATGTGTTATTTGAAATATATCTTTTCTGTTAATTCTTTTTGCTGTGGAGGAAAAGAAAAGCATTTTATAATCTCAGATTCAAGCTGTCTAAATCTTCGCGCGCCTGGGCACCCCTTTAGAAGTAGGCCCTTCTTGCAGGGCCACTTCCTTTTCTTCTCCAAATTCCATAACCTTTGCCCCCGGACATCCCGAATGAGCTAGATGCTTATCTGCAACATGCATGATTTCTGGTAAAGGAATTTCTATATTTTTCTCTTTTAAAGCCTCCATCGCCTCTCTAAGGTATTCGGGCTGATTATGCTCCTTAAGATGCAGCAGGTGTGCCTTTATCACATTCTTGCCCTGCTTCACAATATTCTCCATAACCTTTTTCTCATTATACTCCTCTGTCTCTCTTTCTTCAACGGTAATCGCTCCTTTGGGGCAGTGATCAATACAGGCGTCCAAGCCATCGCAGAATAAGTCACTTATAAGGCGTGCTTTCCCATCAATTATCTACAATGCTCCCTCAGGACAGTTGGGAATGCACAAAGCGCAGCCATTACATTTTAATGAACAGATAATTTACGTAAGCGATAGCGCACGTAAATTATAGGACGAAGTCCGTCTGTGAATTAATCCCGCTGAGTGTACCAAAATTATGGAACAAAATTTTGGTACAGTTTACGAAGCGGGACACATTATTTTAATAATGATGCTATGGTAATAGATTTTAACTCCGAAATCACATATCTTTCAATAGCGTCTATTTTTTTCTTGAGGACGCAGGCACTTCTATCCGGGCAAATCATTCTTCCAAGGAGACACTCGCTCAGTCTCAGCGAGCCCTGAAATATCTCTATTAAATCAATGAGGAATATCTTCTCGGGCCTAAGAGCCAATGTAAAACCGCCGCCCCGGCCTTTATATGATTTAAGCAACCCGTTTTTGTTTAAAGCCTGGAGTATCTTTCTCAAAAAAGGCCGGGGAATTTTTAGGTTTCTAACCAACTCCGCAACAGAGACTATGCGCTTCTTTTGCTTGGCAAGAAAGATAAGCGCCTTGACAGCATAATCAATATCGCGAGTAATTAATTTCCTCATATAATAAATGATACCATACCGGTATCATTTGTCAAGAAGAAAATTTTCTCCGGGCATTTCTCAATCGCTTAAATGGGATGTGTCCCTGATTTACAAGTTAGAGGACTTCGTGGATAGAAACTCCCCGGCTAAGAAACATTAATTCCAAGTACTCTTCACCAAGGAAAAAATCATAAAACCTTTTCCGGGCCTCCTCATCAGCCCAGTTGAAAGAGTCATAAAAGCGAGTTACCCTTCTAACCTCAGAAACATTATAAAGGATATGGGTAACCCCTATTTCCTTTAATCTATCCCTTATCTCCCCGGCGTTGTGGGAGACATTAGCTATCTCCACGATTCTGTTATTATCAAGAGGGCTGTTGCCGAGGAAGTCGCGGTCGAGGAAGAATCTCTGGTTTTCTCCGATAAAAAGAACTTTGGCTTCGAGAGGTAGATTCTCATTGGCAAAGTGAAAAGCATCGAAGGCAGGCCAGGTTCGAGAAAGAAACTCCTCCCGAGATTCCCGACCCAGAGCCACTCTCAGAAGCCCGTATTTAGGGATCATAATCACAACTGCTGACAAATTGACAAGCATCACTATCCCCAGCCCCATTCCAATCAGAGCAGAAAGAGATTTTGTTTTTACACAATTAATTGCTAGAAAGATGATAAGAGCGCTGAGGCCCAAAGATAAGGGAAGGATAAGCATTCCCTCCCGGAAGTAGAGAAGATGTAAACCCAGGAGGTGAAATCTTTGATAATTTAAGGCCAGGGCCAGGGCCAGACCGGCCATGAGAAGCAAGGAATAAACCTTCTCTTTCCGGAAGCGCATCATCAAATAAGCGGCCACCAGACTGAAGACGGGGAAGGCGGGCAGGAGAAACC
>CAZGXS010000092.1:0-2655 GCA_964529935.1 uncultured bacterium
GGGATGTATGTCTGTGGGGTGACCGCTTACGACGAGTGTCATCTGGGTCATGCCCGGGCCTATGTGGTTTTCGATATCATCCGCCGCTATTTTGAATATGAAGGATACGAGGTGAATTACATCCAGAACTTCACCGATGTGGATGATAAAATAATTGCCCGGGCCCGAGAAGCGAAGGATGAAGAGCAAGAAGGGGATTTGAAAAAGTTAGCCAAGGATATTGCGGAAAAATATACCCGAGCATACTTCAAGGCTATGGACAAGTTAGGAGTCAAGAGAGCCAGCTGCTATCCTCGGGCTACCGCATATATCGCCGAAATGCTCGAAATCATTGAGAGACTTATCAAGAAAGGATATGCTTATCAGATAGATGGAAATGTCTTCTTCGAAGTGGGGAAGCTCAAGGGCTACGGGAAGCTTTCCGGCCGCAGCCTGGAAGAGCTGCGAGCAGGAGCTCGAGTGAAGGTTAATGAGCAGAAGCGCAGCCCTCTGGATTTTGCCCTCTGGAAGAGAGCAAAGGAAGAAGAGCCTTCTTGGGACAGCCCCTGGGGAAAGGGCAGACCGGGCTGGCATATCGAATGCTCGGCTATGTCCATGAAATATTTAGGAGAGACCTTTGATATCCATGCCGGGGGGCAGGACCTCATCTTTCCCCATCATGAGAACGAGATTGCTCAGTCGGAGACCTATACCGGAAAGAAGCTGGCTAATTACTGGCTCCACAACGGATTCGTTACCATAAACCGGGAGAAAATGAGCAAGTCGTTGGGCAATTTCTTTACCCTAAAGCAGATTTTTGAAAAATTCCCTCCCCCGGTTGTGCGGCTATTTTTATTGTCCACTCATTACCGCAAGCCTATAGATTTTAGCGACGATAAGCTGGAGGCAGCCAGGAGGGGACTGGAGAGGATAAAGAATTGCTGGCGGGAAGCCAAAAGGGGAAGAGTGAGTTTCTCTCCTCCTGAAAAAGGGAAGGAAGAAAACAATCTCTATAGAGAGAGATTTAAGAAGGCTATGGAGGATGATTTTAATACTGCCGAGGCCATGGGAGTAATCTTTGAGCTGGTAAATCAGGTGAATATCTGGATGAGTAAAGGGGACACATCCCCGGTAAGAGGAGCAACCCTGGCGCTGGAAGATTTTTTCCAAGTTTTGGGGTTAGAGATGAGAGCCGAGGGGGAGACCGAGCTTGATGAAGAATTACTGAGCCTCATAAAAGGGCGAGAGGAAGCCCGTCGGAAAAAAGAGTGGAAAAAAGCGGATGCTCTCCGGAAAGAATTAAAAGAGAGGGGAGTTATTCTGGAAGACCGTCCGGGAGGAACCACCTGGAAGAGGGAATAAAAGATGCAGGTTTAAGGGGTAAGGAAACTGGGCAGGCAGGCCTTGCCCCTACCTACGACCTACGACTTATAATTACGCATGGCTCTTTCGGCGGTGGCGGTAGTCAGTTCTTTGGCCCTCTCCATTGCCTCTTCCACACTCATTGAATCTTTCCGGTTAGGAAAGAGAGCTTGGAAACCGCGCTGGTAAAGAATTTCCGCTCCTTCTCCCAACATCCCGCAAATACCTATTACCTGTTTCTTGTGTCTCTTGGCTAACTTAGCTACGCCGTAGGGAACCTTACCGTGGATAGTCTGCTCGTCCATCTTTCCCTCTCCGGTGATGATGAGGTCAGCATCAAGAATCTTCTCTTCCAGCTCCACCACTTCCATAACGATATCCACCCCGGATTTTAAGGTCGCTCCCAGAAAGGCGATGAGTCCGGCTCCTAATCCCCCGGCTGCTCCCGCTCCCGGGATGTCCGCAATATCTTTGTGCAAATCCCTGTTTAAAATTTTAGCAAAATGTCGGAGCGCCTCATCTAATTCCTCTACCATCTCCGGGGTAGCTCCCTTCTGAGGACCATAGACTCGGGCCGCTCCCTCCTTCCCAAAGAGAGGATTATCTACATCGGAAGCGACGGTTATTTTGCTCTTTCTTAGGCGTCGGTCAAGATGAGCAATATCTATTCTATCCAGCCTCTTTAGTTCCCTTCCCCCGAAGCCGATATCCTTCCCTCTCCCATCCAGCAATTTTGCCCCCAGGGCTTGAGCCATTCCTGCTCCCCCATCGCTGGTAGCGCTTCCCCCAATGCCAATGATAAATTCCCGACATCCCTCCCGAAGAGCAGCTTTAATTAATTCCCCCGTCCCATAAGTGGTCGTCCGATAGGGGTCCCTTTCTTGCAAGGGAACTAGAGGCAGCCCCGAGGCCGCCGCCATCTCGATAACGGCTGTCTTCTTATCTCCCAAGATTCCGTAATTTGCTTTTACCTTCTCTCCCAAAGGCCCGGTTGCCTCTACTTCTTCTATTTTCCCTCCGGTAGCCTCAACCAGGACCTGGACCGTTCCCTCTCCTCCATCGGCCATAGGCACTTTCTCTACTTCGGCCCGGGGAAAAACTTTCCTTACCCCTTCCTCTATAGCCTCTGCCACTTCCCCGGCCGAAAGGGACCCTTTAAAAGAATCAGGGGCGATAACTATTTTCAATTCTCTTTCCCTTCAGCAAGGTAACTACGGCATTGTGACGCAAATTTCTGTTAGGTGTAGCTGATGTAATGTAGGGGCTTGTCCCCGTTTTATGCCCATAAAGGGCTACACTACAAGCGGAACTTAG
>CAZGXS010000093.1:0-2642 GCA_964529935.1 uncultured bacterium
ATTTATACTAACGATCAAATTGTAGTGGAGGAATTATGAACGATACCCTGACTCCTAAAGAAATCGTTAAAGAGCTGGATAAATATATTATTAGCCAGGATGAAGCCAAGAAATCAGTAGCTATCGCCTTGAGGAACCGCTGGCGGAGGCAGAAGCTTACTCCCGAATTGCGGGATGAGGTAGCCCCTAAGAACATAATTATGATTGGACCTACGGGAGTGGGGAAGACGGAGATTGCTCGCCGCTTAGCTCGGTTAGCTCAGGCTCCTTTCATTAAAGTGGAGGCCTCTAAATATACGGAAGTAGGATATGTCGGTCGGGACGTGGAATCCATGGTTAGGGACCTCGCTGACCTGTCTGTCAATATGATGAAAAGTGAGAAGACGGAGGAAGTTAAGAGTAAAGCTAAAGAGTTAGCTGAAGAGAGATTGCTCGATATTTTGTTTCCCTCGACACCGATGCCGGTTTCTCCTAGCCTGGGGGAGGCTGGGGCAATTGTTTCAGAGGCTGAGGAGGAGAAAGCTCAAGCTCAAAGGGAAAGGACCCGGGAGAAGCTGAGGAAGCAACTGAGGGAAGGGAAATTAGAGAAGAGATTGGTTGAGCTTGAAGTCAGTGATCGCTTTATGCCTCTGGTGGAGATATTCTCCAGTTCCGGTATGGAGGAGATGGATATAAACATTCACGAGATGTTTGGAAAGATGTTCCCTCAACGTATGAAGATGAGGAAGGTAACCGTGGGCGAAGCCAGAAGAATATTAAGTCAGGAAGAGGCTCAGAAGCTCATCAATATGGACGAGGTGATAAAGGAGGCTATCTCCCGGGTGGAGAACTCGGGGATAATATTCCTGGATGAATTAGATAAGGTGGCCGGTCGGGAGCAGGGAGGAGGACCGGATGTCTCCCGGGAAGGAGTGCAGCGGGATATTCTTCCTATGGTAGAAGGAACAACAGTGGCTACTAAATATGGGATAGTCAAGACTTATCATATTCTTTTTATCGCCGCGGGGGCTTTCCATGTTTCCAAGCCTTCCGATCTCATTCCGGAACTGCAGGGAAGGTTTCCCATCCGGGTGGAACTGCGCAGTCTCTCTAAGGATGATTTCCGGAAGATCCTCACTCAGCCACGCAATGCTCTTATAAAACAGTATATCGCTCTTTTGGAGACGGAAGGCGTCCAGGTAAAATTTACCGGGGAAGCTATAAATGAAATTGCCTCCATAGCTTCTACCGTTAATAGCCGGATGGAAAATATTGGGGCTCGACGCCTTTATACCATTATGGAGAAACTCATCGAAGATATATCCTTTAATGCTCCTGATGGACCCCGGAAAGTGACTATTGATGCTAAGTATGTGAAGAAGGGACTCTCCCGGATAATTAAAGACCAGGATTTGAGCAAGTATATTCTTTAATAGGGCTTCACAAAACGAAGCCTTTGATTACACAGATTTTGAAAAGATTACACAGATTTTTCTTGCCAGGAATTTGGGGTTGTGTTATACTTTCTGGAAAAATCAGACAAGTATTTAATCTGTGTAATCAAGGCGGCACTTTGGTGGCGTCCCAAAAAGGGGGTAAGCAATTGGCAGCTATTTCTATACAGGAGCTTTTAGAAGTGGGAGTTCATTTTGGGCATCAGACCAAGCGTTGGAATCCGAAGATGGCCCGCTACATATTCGGAGAGAGAAACGGAATTTATATTATTGATCTCCTGAAGACAGTGGAAAACTTGAAGAAGGCCAACAAGTTTTTAACGGAACTCGTTGCTCAGGGAGGAACGGTTCTCTTTGTGGGGACGAAGAAGCAAGCTCGGAAAACTATTGCCCTGGAAGCCACCCGATGCGGGGCGTTTTATGTTAATAATCGCTGGTTAGGGGGGATGTTGACTAATTTCCAGACGATAAAGAAGAGCACCGGGCGGCTGAAAGAACTTAAGCGCATGGAGGAAGAAGGGACCTTCGACCTTTTACTCAAGAAGGAGGTACTTCTACTCGGGAAAGAGAAAGAGAAGTTAGAAAAGAACTTGTCCGGCATCGAGGGGATGGATAACTTGCCGGCAGCCCTCTTCGTTGTTGATATTAAGAAAGAAAAGATAGCTGTCTCTGAGGCCAACAAGTTGGAGATACCTGTTGTGGCTCTGGTGGATACCTGTTGTAATCCAGATGAGGTAACTTTCTGTATCCCGGGTAACGATGACGCTATTAAAGCGGTAAAGGTTCTCTCCGCCCGGATTGCCGATGCCATATTAAAAGGAAAAGAGATGATTGCGGTTCAGGAGAAAGAAGGCATAGAAAAGGAAGGCACAAAGGCACAGAGGCACAAAGGCACAGAGAAAGAAGGTGCAGAAAAAGAAGGTACAAAGACACAGAGGGAAGATAAAAGCCGGCATTCGTAGTTTTTAATTTTTTAACTTTGTGCCTCTGTGCCTCTGTGCCTATTGCACTGAAAGTGCGCTAAATTAATGAGGAAGGATAATAAAGTGAGTCAAGAGACGAAAATAGCTTTAGATCTAGTTAAGAAATTGCGGGGGATGAGTGGGGCGGGGGTAATGAGTTGTAAGAAAGTCCTGGCTGATACGGGGGGGGATCTGGAAGGGGCGCTGGAGCTCCTGAGGGAGAAAGGACTTTCCCTGGCCGCCAAAA
>CAZGXS010000094.1:0-2603 GCA_964529935.1 uncultured bacterium
TTGAAATATCTTCTCTATCAACTAATGCACTTTGTCTCCTTCTGGCTGCCTTTAAGAGCTGCTTACTGGCTGGGAAAGAGGATAGCCGATATTCGTTATTTTGTCTGTAAGGAAAGTCGGAAAACGATTGAGGGTAATCTAAGGCAGGTTTTAGGAGAGGGGAGAGAGAAGGAAGTTAAACATAAAGCTCGGAAGGTTTTTCAGAACTTTGCTAAATATATTGTTGATTTTTTTCGCTTTCGCCAACTTAATAAAAGCAACTTAGAGAGATTTATTGTCATAGACGGGGTAGAGAATCTTGAGCGCTCCTTTGCCGCTAAAAAAGGGGTTATTATCCTCACCGCTCACCTGGGAAACTGGGAGTTGGGAGGAGTGGCTCTGGCTATTTCCGGCTATCCCGTGAATGCCGTTGCCCTTAGCCACAAGGAGCTTTCTGTCAACCGTCTCTTCGTCCAGCAAAGAACGTGCAAAGGAGTAAAGGTTATTCCCTTCGGAATGGCAGCTAAGAGATGTTATCAAGCTCTGCGATGCAATGAGGCGGTCGCTCTCGTTGGCGATTGGGACATCAAGAGTCAGGGGATAAAAATTCCCTTTTTGGGGAAATTGACCACTCTCCCCCGAGGCCCGGCTGTTCTTTCCTTAAAGACCGGGGCGGCTATCTTGCCCGGATTTACCATCAGAGGAAAGAATAATCACTTTAGGCTTTTTTTTGAGAAGCCCATCTTTCCCCAGTCCACAGGACATAAGGAAGAAGATGTGAAGAGGCTGAGCAATCAAGTGAGCAAAGTTTTAGAAAGTTATATCCGGCGCTATCCGGAGCAATGGCTCTTGTTCCACAAGGTGTGGCCGGAGGAGGAGGAAGGGTGTCTAAAGTCAAAGACTTTTTGAAAGAATTGAAGTTCGATGCTCAGGGCCTGGTCCCTGTTGTTATTCAGGAGGTGGAAACGAACGAGGTTCTTATGCTGGCTTATATGAATGAAACTTCTCTTTTGGCTACGCTGGAAACGGGAAGAACTCATTTCTGGAGCCGGTCGCGGGGGAAGTTGTGGAAGAAAGGAGAAACCTCCGGCTGTGAACAGCTCGTTCACGAAATTCTTCCCGACTGCGATGAAGATAGCCTCTTAATCAGGGTCCATCAGAAAGGGGGTGGAGCCTGTCATACTGGCTATAAATCCTGTTTCTATCGCAAAGTTAACAGTAAGCAGGATGCGGTAGAGATTGTCGGTCGTAAGGTTTTCCATCCTCATGAGAAATATGGGAATAAATGACAAATGACAAATCTAATAACTATGAGGTTCATAGATTATCACTGGTTTTTTCGACATTTGGATTTTGGATTTAAGTAATTTATTTGGATTTTGACATTCGACATTTGGATTTATAAAGGAGGTATCTCCATGAATCCGCAAATTTTTCGGGAATATGATATTCGAGGCTTGGTGGATAAAGATTTGAATCCAGAGATGGTAGAGGCTCTGGGAAAGGCTTTTGGGAGCTATATCCAGGATTTTGGAGGGAAGGAGGTTATCGTTGCCCGAGACAATCGTTTATCCTCAAAGTCATACCGCGATGCGCTCATTTCCGGGATAATTTCTACTGGGTGCAATGTCCTGGATATCGGCGAGTTTCCTTCCCCGGTATTTTATTTTTCCTTGGTTCATTATCAGAAGGACGGAGGAGTGATGATCACGGCCAGTCATAATCCGGCGCAGTTCAATGGATTCAAGATTAGTCGCGGTCACAATAGTATCTACGGAGAAGAAATCCAGAAATTAAGAAAGATCATGGAGTCGGGAAGATTCCGCCAGGGTAAAGGACAACTCAACAAGGAAAACCCCGGCCCGGATTATCTCCATTGTCTTAAAGAGAGAATAAAATTAGAGAGAGAGATTAAGGTAGTTGTGGATGCCGGTAATGGGACTGCTTCCGAGATAGGTTCCTCCTTTTTGGAAGACCTGGGCTGCCGGGTTACCAGGCTTTACTGTGAGTCGGATGGGAGGTTCCCTAATCATCACCCGGATCCCACCCTGCCGGAGAACCTAAAAGATTTAATTGCTACCGTGAAGAAAGAAAAAGCCGATCTGGGAATAGCTTACGATGGGGATGGGGACAGGATAGGGGTAGTTGATGAACAAGGAGAAATAATCTGGGGCGACCAATTGCTGATAATATTTGCCCGAGAAATTCTTAAAAAACATCCAGGGACTAAGGTTATTTTTGAGGTTAAGTGTTCTCAAAGCCTGATTGAGGAAATCGAGAAAGCTGGGGGTATTCCCCTGATGTGGAAGACGGGACATTCCCTTATAGAAAGTAAAATGCAAGAGGAGAAGGCGCTCCTGGCGGGAGAGATGAGCGGCCATATCTATTTTGCCGATAACTATTTTGGTTACGATGATGCTGTCTTTGCCGCCGGCCGCTTGGTAGAGATCCTGTCCCGAACCGAAAAGAGGCTCTCCGAGCTTCTCCAAGGAGTAACCAAATATCACTCCACTCCCGAGATGAGGATAGAGTGCCCCGATGAAATGAAGTTTGAAGTGGTAGAGAAGGTCAAAAATTATTTCCGGGAGAGATATGAGACCATAGATATCGATGGCGTTAGGATC
>CAZGXS010000095.1:0-2597 GCA_964529935.1 uncultured bacterium
TTGGCTTCCCTGCCGGTCAGGGAAGAAATTGCCCGAATGAAATATATTCCCGAGGGTAAACTTCAGACATTTGACCAAATTGAGGAGACGGTTAAAGAACAAATGAAGGATAAAGAGTAAAAAATTGCATTAACTGCTGAGTATGTAGACAGAAGAGATGAAAAGCACAAAATTGACCACGAAAGCACGAAATCAAGAAGGCACAAAAATAATTATAGTTTATAATGAATTTTCTGGTTTCCTAATAAAAAAAGTTTATTACAAGGAAGCCAGGAGTATGGGAGAGGTTAAAAAGAGTAGTTTTTCTTCGTGTTTTCATTTTTTCGTGTCTTCGTGGTTATCAGTTGTTTTGAGGAGGGAAGTATGGCTAAAGAATATCTCACGGTGAAGGAAATTGTTGGCCCTCTGGTTCTCGTTGACGAGGTCTCCGGAGTAAAGTACGAGGAACTGGTGGAATTAGAGCTTCCCAACGGAGAGATGCGGCGGGGAAAGGTGCTCGAAGTTGACCGAAAACTAGCCCTGGTACAGTTGTTTGAAGGTTCCAGCGGGGTGAACATCTTCGGGAGCCGGGTAAAATTTCTCGGCAAGGGAGTGGAGCTTGGCGTCTCCACCGACCTTTTAGGGAGGGTTTTTGACGGGCTAGCCCGGCCCCGGGATGGAGGCCCAAAGATAATTCCGGAGAAGAGACTGGATATTAATGGAAATCCTATTAATCCTTATGCCCGTGATTACCCTTCTGAGTTCATCCAGACGGGTATCTCGGCCATTGATGGCTTGAACACCCTGGTGCGTGGGCAGAAGCTTCCCATCTTCTCCGGCTCCGGCCTTCCCCACCCCCAGATCGCCGCTCAGGTGGCCAGGCAGGCCCGGGTCCTGGGAAAGGAAGAAGAGTTCGCCGTCGTCTTTGGAGCTATGGGGATTACTTTTGAGGAATCGGATTACTTCGTTTCCGATTTCCGGCGTACGGGAGCTTTAGACCGGGCGGTTCTCTTCATAAACTTGGCCGATGATCCGGCCATTGAAAGGCTTTCTGCTCCGCGTATGGCTTTCACCGCGGCCGAATTCCTGGCCTTTGAAAAGGAGATGCATGTTCTGGTTATCTTGAGCGACATGACTAATTATTGCGAGGCTCTGCGCGAGATATCAGCCGCCCGCAAGGAGGTCCCGGGAAGAAGAGGTTATCCCGGCTATCTTTACACGGACCTGGCCAGTATGTATGAAAGAGCAGGGAGAATTAAAGGGAAAAAGGGCTCCATCACCATGATGCCCATCCTCACTATGCCCGAGGACGATAAGACTCATCCCATTCCCGATTTAACAGGATATATTACCGAAGGACAGATAATTTTAAGCCGGCAGCTTCATAAAAAAGGCATCTATCCTCCCATAGATGTCCTTCCCTCTCTATCTCGATTAAAAGATAAAGGAATCGGGAAGGGAAAAACGCGGGAGGACCATTCCGATGTCTTCAACCAGTTGTTTGCCGCCTATGCCCGAGGGAAGGAGGCCCAAGAATTGGCCGTTATCCTGGGAGAAGCGGCCCTGAGCGAGACAGACAAGTTATTCTTCAACTTTGCCGACCGTTTCGAGAAGGAATATATCGCCCAGGGGGAAAATGAGGATCGGACAATCGAGGAAACTCTGGATCTGGGCTGGAAGCTTCTGAAGATGCTCCCCGTGGGAGAACTGAAAAGAATCCGTCCGGAATATATAGAGAAATATCTAAAAGGCTTAGTAACTACTTAGGTATTGCCATAAAGACACGAAGATTAGGCTTCACGCTGCAAGCTGCACGCTACACGCTAAAGAATCAATCTAGTGCTCTGGTGCTCTAATATGCCTTAGTGGCTAAATAGTTACTTTTTTTCAAGGTATAGGAAAGTATAGGCACCTGTTAGTTAGCTTGATAAATCAAGCAACTACAGTTCAGTTGTAGTTGCCCAATTTATTGGGCTTTCTTGAGGATTAAAAATGCGCCTGGCCGTTAATCCCAATCGTATGGAGCTATTGCGTCTCAAGAAGAGACTATTCCTGGCTCGCCGGGGACATAAGCTTCTTAAGGACAAGCAAGAAGAGTTGATGAAGCGTTTTCTCTCTTTGATTGAGGAAAGCAAAAGGTTACGAGAGGAAATGGAAGAGAAACTCCGGGTAGCTTGTGCCAGTTTTCTCTCTGCCAGAGGAATTATGTCGGGAGAAGTTTTGGAAGAGGCCATCCTCTTTCCCGGGAAAAAAGTTACCGTAGAAACCCTGGTGGTTCCGGTAATGAATCTGCGCCTTCCCCGCTTCGAGCTAAGGGAAGAGGGAGAGCTTTTCTGCTACGGCCTGGCGGGGACCTCGGGGGATCTGGATGTAGCTCTTTCTCTTCTCTCGGAAGCATTGCCTCTGATGCTCAAATTAGCTGAAGCAGAGAAATGGATTGAGGTTGTAGCCGAAGAAATAGAGAGGACGCGGCGGCGAGTGAATGCTCTTGAATATATCCTCATCCCTAGCCTGGAGGAAACGATTCGCTTCATCGGGATGAAGCTCAGCGAGAGGGAGAGAGGTAATCTTACCCGCCTTATGAAAGTAAAGGAGATGGTCAGTTAACGCGGTTCTTT
>CAZGXS010000096.1:0-2594 GCA_964529935.1 uncultured bacterium
TTTGTCAAGGGAGTTTTCAGTAATAACAGCAGACTTTGCAAAATGATGTTAGGAAGCTAGGGTATTCTCTTTAAGATATACAGCAGAATGTCCCTTGGGTAGTTATGTTGTGTTTCTTTTTTGATGTTTTAAACTGACTTCGACTGGTAGCTGGGAATCATTTCCTTTAACTTCTCTATGATTCCCTGCTCATCATTCCCGGCCGCCAATTCACCTAAGGTCTTAATATTCTCCTCAAGCTTTTCCCGATCAACATGGTTCGGCCTGGCAATAAATATCTGTTTATGCCGAGTAGCCTTAACCCCTTCTTCGGCGGTCAGGGGCTCTTCATAAAGTTTTTCTCCCGGTCTCAAGCCTACGAATTCAATAGAAATATCCTCTCCCGGATTAAATCCTGAAAGGGTAATCAAATTTCGGGCTAAATCCAGAATCTTCACCGGCTCTCCCATATCCAGGACAAAGACCTCTCCCCCTTTACCCATAGCCCCAGCCTGAACAATTAACTGCACCGCTTCCGGTATAGTCATAAAGTAACGAGTAGCCTCAATATGAGTCACCGTTACCGGACCCCCTTCCGCAATTTGCCGTTGGAAGAAAGGGACAACGCTTCCCTCGCTTCCTAAGACATTCCCGAAACGAACACTGACAAAACAAGTGCCTGAATTGCCCTTGCCTTGAACGATCATCTCCGCCACTCTCTTAGAAGCTCCCATAACGCTGGTGGGATTAACGGCTTTATCAGTAGAGATATTAATAAACTTCTCTACCTGATGCTCGTCCGCCAGGCTAGCCAGATTATCAGTGCCGATGATATTATTCTTAACCGTCTCCTCTGGAACTTTCTCCATCAGGGGAACATGTTTGTGAGCGGCTGCATGGAAGATAATCTCCGGCTGGAAACGGGCAAAAATTGAGCAGAGCTTATCCTTGTCTCTGATATCGCCAACCACTATGTTCATCTCAACCACACCGGAGTTGTTGCCATTAATCTTATTTAACTCGTGTTCTAAATAGAAGAGGCTATTTTCACTATGATCCAGGGCAATTAAGCTCAAAGGGTTGAACTGGGAAACCTGCCGGCAAAGCTCTGAGCCAATTGAACCTCCGGCTCCGGTAACCAGAATCTTCTTCCCCTGAAGATAAGAAGAGATCTCCCCGAGGTTCATCTTAACGGTGGGCCGGCGCAGCAAGTCCTCCAACTCTATATCTCTGACCTCCTTGATATTTACCTGTCCTTTAATCAGTTCATTGAGCCCGGGAATAGTCTTGCACTTCACCCCCGTTCCTTCGCAGATAGAGACTATATTACGAATAACCTTTCCCGAAGCAGAGGGCATAGCAATAATTATCTCTTCTATATCTTTCTCCTTCACTATCCGGGGAATATCCTCCCTTCTTCCTAAGACTTTCACTCCATGAATGGACATCCCCTGTTTCCGGCGATGGTCATCTATAAACCCTAGCGGTAAATACTTAACCCCGGAGTGACTTCTCATCTCCCGCAGCACCATTTCCCCGGCATCTCCCGCTCCCATAATGAGAACCCTTTTCGTTGTTTCCCTTCTTCTTTCAGAGCACCACTCCCGCCACATCCTTACGGTAAATCTTGTTCCGCCAATGAAAGCTAAATTCAAGAGCCAGTCTACCGCGAGAACTGTCCGCGAATAAGGCAATCTCAGAAAGAAGATAGCTGCCGCCAGGATGGCCGAACCCAGGGTAACTGCTTTGACTATGGAGGAAAAATCCTTAACTCCGGCATAGCGCCACATCCCCCGGTAAAGTCCAAAGAACCAGAAGATAGCCAAGCGGCCGAGAATAATGAAGGGCAGCATCCTCAAGAACATAGTCATATGGGTACTCTCTATCCTCCCCTCAAAGCGAAAGAGAAGGGCCAAATACATAGATGCAATAACAATAATTGCATCGCCTATCAGCAACAAAAATCTCTTATTCTTAAACATTCCCGTTTCCTCTTTTACAATGTATTTATCTCACTCTGTGGCAAATTATTAATCTGTGTAATCAGCATAGGATTAAAAATCCTAGGCCTCAAGACATCCCTCCCTGCGGTCGGGAGTGAACAGTGGACAATGAACAGTTTACAGTGAAAATCTTAGGCCTCGAAGATATTGTCATTTCGACCCCTTCGCTTCTGTCATTCCGAGCGAAGCGAGGAATCCTATCATTACGCTTAAGGCACAGGCTCCGGGAGAAATCTTAAATGCCATGGCAACATGAATCATGATAGAGGAGCGTGAACGGTTACAATTATTTTATGATGCGATACGCCAATCAACCCGGTTTTTCTACTTTCTTTTTGCTGCCGGGATGATAACATAGCAAGTTAACCTTGTCAATTTTTGAGACCTGATATCTCTCCGTTGACGGTACATACAGTCCCCTATTACCTCACGCAAAGGCGCAAAGGCGCTAAGAATTTGACGCTATAGCCCATTGACAACTCTTGAGATGCCAGGCAAAAAGAATAGAGAATAGGGAAATTCAGGAATCCAAAGGGCCTTTTCAGTTATTCTCTATCCTCTATCCTATTTTCTCTTTCCCATTTCTTACCTTAGCGCCTTTGCGACTTTGCG
>CAZGXS010000097.1:0-2568 GCA_964529935.1 uncultured bacterium
CACGCTTCACGCCTCACGCCTCACGCTTGAAAGCTTGCAGCGTGTAGCCTGCAGCGTGTAGCTTGTGGTAGCTTCCTCATAGACTTCACGGAAAGGAATGTTTTTCCGTTGAGCTATCTTTCGGCAATCTTCGTACTCCGGAGATACATGCTGTATCTTTTCGCTCGTTCTGCTTACCTTAACCTTAACCTTTCCATATTTCGTTTTCACCTCTTTCACCTCCCGGAAAAGCTTTCGGCGCTGTGTCCGGTAAGTTCTTATTCCCAGGGAAGAGGTTTCCTCAAAGATAATAGTCGTCAGGATTTCAACCCGGGAAGGTTCGGCTAAAACAGTAACCAGGGTTCCCGGTCGTCCCTTCTTCATCTGCACAGGCGTCAAGAAGACATCCAGTGCCCCCTCCTCAAACAATCTTTCTTGAAGGTAGTTGTAAACCTGGGGATTCAGATCGTCAATATTGGTCTCTATAACGGTAATCTCATCCTCCTCATATTCGCCCGGCGATTGGCCAATGAGCACCCGCAAAAGGTTAGGTCGCCCAGATAAGTTCCTGGACCCTGCTCCATAGCCTATCGATTCTATCCTCATCGGGGGAGGAGAGCTAAAACTTTCGCTCAGGGCAGTGATAATGGCTGCTCCCGTTGGGGTAACCAACTCTTTCTCTTCGCCCGACGGCAAAATGGGAACGCCTTTAAGAAGCTCTATAGTAGCGGGAGCAGGCACTGGCAATCGTCCGTGCTGACAATCAACCCATCCTCTTCCCAGGGAGAGGGGAGAGCTATAGACTTTATCGATTCCCAGTATTTTCAGCCCTACGAGGGAGCCAACAACATCCACTATAGAATCAATAGCCCCCACTTCGTGGAAGTGAACCGCTCCTCCTTTTTGGCCGTGAACCTTAGCCTCAGCCATCCCCAGCTTTTTAAAAATCTCCCCACTTTTCTCCTTGATCCTTGCATTTAGGCTACTTTTCTCTATCAATTTGAGTATCTGGCTGAGAGAGCGTCCTTCTTCTTTCCCTTTATCCTTGGCCACTTCTACTTTAAACCGTTTACCTTTCAAATTCTGACGGCTAACTGTTTTGATATCAATTTGATAACCGCTCAACTCCAGTTTCTTTAATTCTTTCCTCAGCTCTCCTATGGGCAAGCCGGCATCGATTAACGCTCCTAAAATCGTATCTCCGCTTATACCGGAAAAACAGTCAAAGTAAGCAATCCGCATAATAGTTTATCCCACTCATTTAAGCTTTTTTAAAAACTGAGATTAGCGACGGCGTTTAGGGTAAGAGCATCGCTTCTCTGGCCTTGCCTTAACCGATAATAACCGGCAGCAGCGATCATAGCTGCATTATCAGTAGCTAAATCCGGTGGAGGCATATATACTTCTATCCCTGATTCGTTTGCCCTCTCCCGGAGGACCTTTCGTAAACTGTGATTAGCCGTCACTCCTCCTCCCACTACTAAGGTCTTCACTTTCATCTCCTTAACCGCTCTCAAACTTTTCTCCACCAGAACATCAACGACAGCCGCCTGGAAACTGGCGGCAATGTCAGCTATCTCAGCAACTGGTAGGGCAAATCCCCCCCTTCCCCCCTTTGCTAAAGGGGAGTTAAGGGGGAATTTCATAACCGGTAATTTTTTTCTGTCCCTCAAATAATAGAGAACGGCGGTCTTTAAGCCGCTGAAGCTAAAGTCGAAAGAATGAGGTAAATAAGGTCGGGGGAATTTGATTTTATCTTTATCTCCCTTCTGAGCTAACTTATCGATCTCCGGGCCGCCCGGATATCCTAAGCCAAGGAGTGTGGCTACCTTGTCATAAGCTTCTCCAGCAGCATCATCTCGTGTAGCCCCCAAGAGATCGTAGTCACCATCACTCCTCACTAAAATAAGACTGGTATGCCCTCCCGAGGCAATAAGAGAGATAAAGGGGGGATAGACTGAATGGTTCAAGGAAGCGGAACGGATATGTCCTTCTAAGTGATTGATCCCAATGAGGGGTACATTGTGAACATAGCTCAGGGATTTGGCTACAGCTACTCCCACGAGAAGGGAGCCGATTAATCCCGGTCCATAAGTTACAGCAATACCTTCTATATCTTGGGGAGAAATTCTGGCTTGCTGGTAAGCTCTTTGCAGAATCAAGGTGATAGCCTGAAGATGAGCGCGGCTGGCTATCTCCGGAACCACTCCTCCAAACTTTCTATGTAACTTTAATTGGGAGGCAACGACATTGGAATGGATTATCTTGCCATTCTCGACTACAGCCGCTGCCGTCTCATCACAGGAAGTTTCAATTCCCAGAATCAGCAAAAAAGAACCTCAAAAACTGAAATATAGCCACGGATAAACACAGATTCAATGCACTTGCTTAACAAGAAAGAATACCCTCTCCCATCAGGATGGTTAGTAGCTCCCCAGATAACTATCCGGGGAAAGCGGCCCTTCTCATTTCGCATCCCCACTCTCCTCAAGACTGTACATGGCCCTAAAGATGGGCCAGGCCCTGAGGATATTAACCGCCTGTCTGAGCTGAGGGTCTAAAAGCTCTTCCTTTTCAGGATCTTCTTCT
>CAZGXS010000098.1:0-2505 GCA_964529935.1 uncultured bacterium
GCAGTTCCGGCTTGCCCGGCCTTAAAGTAGCCTCTATGCTATGCACTCCCTCAATATCCTTAATTCTCTCCTTAACCGCATCAGAGAGTCCTTCTAAGACAGCTAAATCCCGGCCAAAGAGCTTTATGTTGATGGGCGCTACCATGGCTCCACCCATCATCTCTGCCGGCCCAAAGCCGGTAAAAGTAGTCGTTAGTCCCTCTATCCCCTCAGGGAGGCGCTGGCGAATTTCATTTAAAACCTCCTCAGTTGAGCGTCTTCTTTCTGCTATGTCTATTAGAGTTCCTATAAACTGAGCTTCATGTACTCCGGTAGCCCCATGGCCAAAAGCTAAATCCAACTCCGCCCCGGGATAAAGACCAACAAAAACACAAAAGTCTTTCATTTCGGGGATATGAGCAAGAATTTCTTCCACTCCCTGCACTACCCCATCGGTCTCTTCCAGAGAAGCATCTATGGGCATACGCAGGGTGCCCATATATATTCCGCTATCCATCCGGGGGATAAACTCGGTGTCGGCTACGAAGAGAAGTCCCAAGCTGAGGATAAAGATAGATAGGGCGGAAAAAATCACCCGGCCCCGGTGCCGAAGTGCCCAACCAAGAAGTCCCTTATACCAATCGACAAAAGCCAACCATCTTTTTTTTCCTTCTGCCCTCTGCCCTCTGTTCCCTGTTTCCTGTTCCCTGTCCCCTATCCCCTGTCCCTTGTTCCCTGCCTTCTGCCCTCTGCCCTCTGCTTTCAATATTTTTGAGGCCACCATCGGCACTAAGGTCAGAGCCACAAATAGGGAAACAATTATTGATGACCCTACGGTTACCCCTAATCCCCGGGCCATGCGGCCGGCCATTCCGGTAGCATAAGCCATCGGCAAAAAGACCGCTATAGTAGTTAAAGTAGAGGCGGAGATAGCCATAGCCACCTCGCCAGCTCCGGCCCGGGCCGCTTCTTTTCGGCCTTTCCCCTCCCGCAGATGGCGAAAGATATTCTCAATAACGACAATGGCATTATCCAGAAGCATTCCTAAAGCCAGAGCTAACCCTCCTAAGGTCATCATATTCAGAGTATAGCCCACGGCGTGAAGAGGAATAAAGGTAGCTAAGACCGCCAGGGGAAGGGCGAGAGCAATGGCAAAAGTAGGCCGCCAGTTGCGCAGGAATAAAAAGAGCACTAAAATAGCCACCAGCCCTCCCCAGAAAGCGCTGCGGACGAGACTGGATATAGAAGCACTGATAAACTTTGCCTGGTCAAAAAGCTCATAGGTTCTGATATCAGGAGGCAGGTCTTTTTCCAGCCGCCGGAGCTCCTCTCTTACCTCTTCCGCAATACGCACCGTATTGGCCCCAGCTTCTCTATTAATCGCTATTAAAAGACCGTCGTTTTTGTTTACCCGAGAATGGCCGCGCAGTTCCTTATGGGTATCGGAAATAACGGCAACATCCTCAAGATAAACCGGCTTTCCTTCCCTTAAAGAAACAACCGTCTTGCCTATCTCCTCTAAATACCTGAACTCGCCCACAGTGCGGACTAAGAATTCCCGGGGACCTTCAATTAAGTGTCCGGCGGGAAGGTTAAGATTTGCTTTCTTTAAGGCCTGACTAACCTCAAACAAAGATAAGTTATGGGCCTCCAGCCGGCTCTGGTCAACCTCCACTAAAATTTCTCTTTCCAACCCTCCCCAGAGCATCACCGAAGCTACTCCCTCCAGCCGCTCTAAACGAGGCACCATAGTGTCATCTATGAGTTCCCTAAGGCTAAAAAGGTCGCGCTCACCGGTAACGCCAAACATCATAATCGGCCACATCGCTAAATCAAACTTAACCACTAAAGGACGGCCCATACCCTCGGGCAAAAAGACCTCAACGAAACTGATCGCCTCTCGGACATCCTGAGCGGCAAAATCAAGGTTAGTGCCCCAGACAAACTCGGCCATGACCACCGAGACACCTTCGTGCGAGACACTGCGTACCTCCTTCACTCCCTTCACCCCGGCAACTATATCTTCAATAGGTTCGGTAACTAATTCCTCCATATCCTCAGGGACTACCCCGGGATAAGTGCTTACTACCGAGACCATAGGAAATTCAATCTCCGGGAACATATCAATCCCCAGACGGGTAAAAGAAATTGCCCCGACAAGAACGACCACCAGAATAAGCATGGTAATAGCTACTGGCCGCTTGACAGAAAAATTAGAAAGAAACATTATTCCACCCTCCACTAATAGGACGCAGATTTTCGCAGAAAAATCAGGATTTAAAAACTGGTTCTTCCAGTTTTTAAGTAGGTAACCTCACAATTTCCCCTGGAAAAAAGAAGAATCCCCCTTTATTAAAGGGGGAGAAGATAAATAACTTGCTCATTGCCCTGGAGAATCAAAGATCTTAAAATCTTCATAATCTGCGTTTATCTGCGTCCCAAAAAGTTGTTTTTATTCAACCCTTACCCGAGCATTATCTTTAAGCCCCAGATGCCCGGCAATAATCACTTCATCCCCAAGCTCAA
>CAZGXS010000099.1:0-2477 GCA_964529935.1 uncultured bacterium
AGCAAAGTTGACAGTGGCTTAGAGTGTGGTAGAATCGTAGGTGAAAGATGCTGTTCTAGTGAGGAAATGAATTTTGATTGCGGTAATTGACTATGGGATGGGAAACTTAAGGAGCGTCTGCAAGGCTCTGGAGAGAGCAGGGGGGAAAGTTAAAATAACTTCCAGCGTCGGGGATATTGAGAAAGCCGAGGCCTTGGTCCTTCCGGGAGTGGGAGCTTTCCCTCAGGCTAGGGAGAGTCTAAAAAATCTGGGGATAGTAGAATCTCTCTATCAGGCTATACAGGGCGGCAAGCCCTTCCTGGGTATTTGTCTGGGACTGCAACTATTATTTACAGAAAGCGAAGAAGGTGAGGGTAAAGGATTGAACATTATTCCCGGAAAGGTGAAGAAGTTTAAGTTTGAAGGTTTAAAGATTCCCCATATGGGATGGAATGCTATACAGTTGAAAGTTGAAAGTTTAAAGCTTAGAGATAATAAAAGCAAAAGCTCTCAACTTTCTTTATTTGAAGGAATTCCCGCAGGCTCCTACTTTTATTTCGCTCATTCCTATTATGTAGAGTCTGAGGACAAGGAAGCAATTCTAACGACAACAGAGTATGGAATAAAATTTACTTCCGCTATGGGGAGAGATAATATCTTCGGAGTGCAGTTCCATCCGGAGAAAAGCGGGGAAAAGGGACTGAAAGTATTGAAGAACTTCGTTCAGTTAGTAAAGGATGGAACCAGTGGCTAAAAAACTTGAGCAGGAGATGGTAGCTATTCTGGATTTCGGTTCCCAGTACAGCCAGTTAATTGCCCGGCGGGTAAGGGAGCTAAAAGTCTATGGAGAGCTTCTACCTTACAACATTTCAAGTGCTGAGCTGGCTAAGAAAAACCCCAAAGCTATTATTCTCTCGGGAGGTCCGGCTAGTTTGCTGGCTAAGGATAGTCCTGTTTGTGAAAAAGGAATCTTCGCTCTGGGAATTCCGATTCTGGGTATCTGCTACGGAATGCAGCTTATGGGAAAACTTTTAGGGGGAGAAGTAGCTTCATCTTCCACTCGGGAGTATGGAAAAGCTCATCTCGCTGTAGATCGAGAAGACGGCCTTTTCCAGGGATTAGCCAAAGATTTAACTGTTTGGATGAGCCATGGAGATCAAGTAGTTAAACTTCCTCCCGGATTTGAAAGAATTGCCCACACTTCCAACTTCTCCCTGGCTGCGATGAAAGATCAGAAAAAGCGGCTTTTTGGGGTGCAATTTCATCCGGAAGTAATTCATACTCCTCAGGGGAAAGAAATTCTGAAAAATTTTCTCCAGCGGATAGCTGGATGTTCTTCTACCTGGACGATGAAGTCTTTTGTAGAACAGTCCCTTAAAGAAATGAAGTCTCGGGTAGGAGAAGGGAAAGTTATTTGTGCCTTAAGTGGAGGAGTGGATTCTTCCTGCCTGACTATCCTGCTTCATCGGGCTATTGGAGAGAACCTCATGGCTGTTTTCGTGGATAACGGGCTTTTGCGGAAGAATGAAGGTCGCAAGGTAAAAGAAAGGTTTGAGAACTATTACCACTTAAACCTGAGGGTTGTTGAGGCCGGGGAAAGGTTTTTAAAGAGGTTGAAAGGAGTTATTGATCCGGAGAAGAAGAGGAAGCTTATCGGGAGGGAGTTTATCCGGGTCTTTGAGGAAGAAGCTAAGAAAATGAAAGGGGCTAAGTTTCTGGCCCAGGGAACCCTTTATCCGGATGTGGTAGAAAGCCGTTCCGCTTTTGGCGGTCCTTCGGTTACTATTAAGACCCACCATAATGTTGGAGGATTACCCGAGAAGATGAATTTAGAGCTTCTTGAGCCTTTTAAGTATTTATTCAAGGATGAGGTACGTTTGGTAGGGAAGGAGTTAGGACTTCCCGAGGAGCTTATCCAACGTCATCCCTTTCCAGGCCCAGGATTGGCGGTAAGAATTATCGGTGCCGTGAGCGAAGAGCGGCTCTCTCTTTTAAGGGAGGCGGATGCGATTATGCTAGAGGAAATCAAAGAGGCCGGACTTTATCAGGAAATCTGGCAGGCCTTCGCGGTTCTTCTGCCGGTAAAATCTGTAGGAGTGATGGGAGATGAAAGAACCTATGAAAATGTCGTCGCTTTGCGGGCAATAACCAGTACTGATGGAATGACGGCCGATTGGGCGGAGATGCCTTATTCCCTGTTAGGGAAAATATCCAACCGCATCATTAATGAGGTCAAGGGAATAAACCGGGTGGTTTATGATATAAGCTCCAAACCCCCGAGTACTATAGAATGGGAGTAAAATGACTAAATATATCTTTGTTACCGGAGGAGTACTTTCTTCCTTAGGGAAGGGAATTGCAGTGGCTTCCATCGGATGTTTGTTGGAAAGCCGGGGATTAAAGGTTAGTTTACAAAAAATAGACCCCTACCTTAATGTTGACCCGGGGACGATGAGTCCTTTTCAACATGGGGAAGTCTATGTTACTGATGATGGAGC
>CAZGXS010000100.1:0-2473 GCA_964529935.1 uncultured bacterium
CTGATGTTTACCTGTGGAATTGTTGGCCTTCCTAATGTAGGTAAGTCCACGCTCTTCAATGCTCTCACCCGGTTGCAGGCCCTGATCTCCGATTATCCCTTCTGCACTATCGAACCAAACTTAGGAATAGTGGCTATTCCCGATGAGCGGTTACAGAAACTGGGGACTCTCATTGGTTCCACAGATATAACTCCAGCTACTATTAAATTTCTGGATATCGCCGGTCTGGTTAAAGGGGCCAGTCAGGGAGAAGGATTGGGGAACCGGTTCCTTGGTTATATTCGGGAGGTAGAGGCTATTGTTCATGTAGTTCGTTGTTTTCAGGATAAAAAAATTGCTCATATTGAAGCTGATATTGATCCCGGCCGGGATATAGAGATAGTTAACCTGGAATTAGCTTTAGCTGATCTAGAGATGATAGAAAATCGTCTTGGCCGGATAGAAAAGGAAGTAAAGACAGGCAAGAAAGGAAGGGAGGCAGAAAAAGGACTTTTATTGAAGGTTCGCTCCTCTCTGGAGGCAGGCTGGGGCCTAAGTTCTCTCAGTTTCGGTTCCGAAGAAGAGCAGTTGGTGAAAAGTTGGAACCTTTTGAGCTTAAAACCGGTTATTTATTTAGCTAATGTCGGGGAAGAAACGATCAAAGCGCCGTTGAACCATCTCCACAGTCAACAAATTAGAGAAATCGCCGAGAGAGAGAAAAGAGGGTTGGTTTATCTTTCCGCTAAACTGGAAGTCGAGATAGCGGAATTGGGGGAAGACGCGGGAGAATTCAGGAAGGAAATGGAAATTTCTCCCGAGCTTAGCTTAAATAAATTGATTCAGGCCAGCTTTCGCCTCCTGAGATTAATCACTTTCTATACGGTAGTTGGGGGTAAAGTAATGGCCTGGACGATACCCGAGGGGACAAAGGTTAAAGAAGCTGCCAGCCAGGTGCATTCCGATATGGAGAAAGGATTCATCCGGGCTGAGGTGGTATCCTTTCCGGACCTGGATAAATCCGGTTCCTTAGCTAAGGCCAGAGAGAAAGGGTTAATCAAAATAGAAGGAAAAGAGTATCTAGTCCGGGAAGGAGATGTTATTTATTTCCGATTTTCTTGACATAGCTCTTCCCTCTTGCTATAGTAATAGGGCGCCACAAAAGTGCCGCCCTTGATTACACAGATTAAAAAGCAGATTACACCGATTAAAAATTATTGGAAAATATCCATAGAATCGTGAATATCAGTAAGCTTGGCCACTACACCTATGATGATACGGTGTTTACTAAGAACTTACATAAAATCTGTGTAATCTATGTCTTCAATCTGTGTAATCAGGTATAATCAGTGTTATGCCAGGAGGGTAAAGATGGTTGATTACGAAGGTATCTTTGTCATTGATGCTAAGTTGGGAGAGAAAGAAGTTGAAAAGGTTATAGTTGGAGCAGAGGAGGTGATTGGCAAGAATGAGGGGAAGGTGGAGAAAAGGGAAAGTTGGGGGAAGAAAAGTTTAGCCTATGAGATCAGGAAAAGGAAAGAGGGTTTTTACTTCGTGGTGAATTTCCAGGCAGAGCCGAGAACTATACGGGAACTGGAAAAATCCTATCGATTGAACGAGGCCATTTTACGGCATCTGATTTTACGCCGAACTCGATCTGACAAGCAGGCAGAATAAGAGCACCAGAGCACCAAAAGGTTTTGACTGCCGACTGATTCTTCATGTCCATTCATGGTTGCGAAGTTTTCTTGGAAAAAGGAGAATAGAAACAATGGCTAATTTAAATCAGGTCTTTTTGATCGGCAACTTGACCAGGGACCCGGAATTGCGTTATGTGCCCAGCGGAAAGGCAGTGGCTAATTTAGGTTTAGCTACCAGCCGAGTCTTTACTACTCAAGAGGGGGAAAAAAGGGAAGAGGTCTGCTTTGTCCGCATAGTAGTTTGGGGAAAACAGGCAGAAAATTGCAGCCAGTATCTAAACAAGGGAAGTCAGATTTTCATCGAGGGCAGACTTCAGAGTCGCAGCTGGGAAGCAGAAGATGGAACTAAGCGAAATACCCTGGAAGTGGTAGCCAGAAGGATCCAATTCTTAGATAAACTTGGCAAACCAGCCGAGGGGAGAGAAAACGAGGCAGTAAAAGAAGAGACAGTTTCCTTAGAAGAAGGAGAATAATTCGTGAGACGGAGAGAAAGTGAAAGCAGAGATACAAAAGGCAGAGACACAAAGGGAGCTTTGGTCAGGAGAAAGCGCCCCTGTAAGTTCTGTAGGGGCAAAGTAAAGGAAATAGATTTCAAGATAGTGAGCAAGCTTCAAAACTATATTACCGAGCGGGGGAAGATTCTTCCCCGGCGGATATCAGGTAATTGTGCTAAGCATCAGAGACAGCTTACTCTATCTATTAAGAGGGCCAGGCAACTTGCCCTTTTGCCCTTTGTAGCTAAATAGTTTAATATCTAGAAGGTTTCTTTTGAGAAATAAGGCACAAAGGCACAAAGG
>CAZGXS010000101.1:0-2464 GCA_964529935.1 uncultured bacterium
ACGGAGGTTAATTATGTTTAATAGATTTACAGAGAGAGCCAGACGGGTGATCGTTCTGGCCCGGCAGGAAGCGGGAAGACTCAACCACGATTATATCGGAGTTGAGCATCTTCTCCTGGGTCTAATTAAGATGGGGGGAGGTTTGGCCATTGATATCCTGCGCGGTTTAGGGATAGACCCCGAGAACTTGCGTTTAGAGGTGGAGAGGATGGTTAAAGGTGGGCCGGCAACCTTGACCATAGGGGAAATTCCCTTTACTCCTCAATCTAAGAAGGTGTTGGAGTTGTCCGTAGATGAAGCCCGGAATTTAGGGCATAATTATGTGGGAACCGAACATCTGCTCCTGGGTTTAATTCGGGAGGGAGAGGGGCTCGCGGCCCGGATATTAGAGAGTAGGGGGGTTGACTTAGAGAAGGCTCGACAGAAAGCGATGGAATTCTTAGGGGGGGCTACGCCTCCTCCTGGAGGGATTTCCCCGGGCAAGAAGTCAAAAACTCCCGCCCTGGATGCTTTCGGTCGCGACCTTACGGATTTGGCCCGGGAAGATAAGCTGGATCCGATAATCGGCCGGGAGGACGAAATCGAGAGAATAACGGAAATTTTAAGTCGGAGGACCAAGAATAATCCCGTCCTTTTGGGCGAAGCCGGAGTGGGAAAGACGGCCATTGTGGAGGGATTGGCCCAGAAGATAGTTGCCGGCAGTGCTCCCGACATTCTTAGTAATAAGCGTATTGTGGCTTTAGATCTGGCTCTTATGGTAGCCGGAACCAAGTATCGGGGGCAATTTGAGGAAAGAATTAAAGCGGTGATGGAGGAGATCCGCCGCTCGGATGATATCATTGTCCTTATTGATGAACTTCATACCCTGGTGGGGGCAGGAGCGGCGGAAGGGGGCATCGATGCTTCCAATATCCTCAAACCTGCTTTATCCCGGGGGGAGATGCAGTGTATCGGAGCTACTACTCTGGATGAATATCGAAAATATATTGAGAGGGACAGTGCCTTAGAGAGGAGATTTCAAACGATCATGATTGACCCTCCTACCGTGGCGGAGACCATAGAGATATTGAAAGGGCTGCGGGATAGGTACGAGGCCCATCATCGGGCGAGGTTCACTGACGAGGCCCTGGAAGCGGCCGCTAAGTTGGCCGACCGCTATATTGCCGCCCGGCTCCTTCCCGATAAAGCCATAGATGTTATTGATGAAGCCGGGGCCCGGGCTCGTTTGTCCGTGGCCACTGCTCCTCTTGATGTCAAGGAGATGGAGAAAGAGATCGAAAGTTTGCGGAGGGAAAAAGAAGCTGCCATTAAGGCTCAGGAGTTTGAGGAAGCGGCTAAACTTCGGGATCGGGAAAAAAAACTAAGGGAGAAGTTAGAAGCCATTCGTAAGAAATGGAAAGAGAGCGCCAACAAGAAAGAGGCCCTGGTCACTGAGGAAATGGTAGCGGAGATTGTCTCCAAATGGACGGGAATTCCCGTATCCCGACTGGAGGAGAAAGAAACGGAGAAACTGCTCCGCATGGAAGAAGAATTACATGAGAGAGTGATTGGCCAGGATGAGGCTCTGAGCGCTCTCACCCAGGCGGTACGTCGTTCCCGCTCCGGACTTAAGGACCCCGAACGGCCGATTGGCTCTTTTATCTTCCTCGGGCCCACCGGAGTAGGGAAAACAGAATTAGCCCGGGCCTTAGCTGAGTTCCTCTTTGGCGATGAGGAGGCTCTCATTCGTCTGGATATGTCGGAGTATATGGAACGTTTCTCCGTTTCCCGCCTGGTAGGTGCCCCTCCCGGCTATATAGGATATGAAGAGGGGGGACAGCTTACCGAAAGGGTGAGGAGAAGACCCTATGCGGTAGTGCTTCTCGATGAGATAGAGAAGGCTCACCCGGATATCTTCAATATTCTGCTCCAGGTATTGGAGGATGGAAGGTTGACCGATAGTCTTAACCGCACCGTTGATTTCCGCAATGTGGTGCTTATCATGACCTCAAATGTGGGTGCCCCTACCCTGAAGAAAACGCTGGGATTCGGCTCGGAGGATGAAGAAAGTTCCTATGAGTCTATGAAAGAGAAACTCTTAGGAGATCTGAAGAAGGTTTTCCGTCCGGAGTTTCTTAACCGTATTGACGAAACTATTGTCTTTCGTTCCCTCGCTCGCCAGGAACTGAAACAGATAGTTGAGCTCATGCTGGAAGAGGTTCGGGATCGCCTCTCGGAGAAGAAATTAAAGCTCGAGGTCAGCCCCCAGGCCAAAGAGTTTTTCATTGACAAGGGTTACGACCCTTCCTTTGGGGCCCGCCCTTTGAGAAGAGCCATTCAACGTTATCTGGAAAATTCTCTGGCGGAGGAGATGCTTAAAGGAAATCTAAAGGAGGGAATGACCATTAAGGTGGGGGTGAAGAACGGTAAGCTGAGTTTTAAATAGAGTAACTGCTCAGAGCCTGCCCCTGCGAAGGCAGGGGTT
>CAZGXS010000102.1:0-2451 GCA_964529935.1 uncultured bacterium
TAGCCTTCTGCACATGCATTCTATTTTCTGCCTGTTCAAAAACAATGGAATGAGGGCCATCCATTACCTCATCGGTTATCTCTTTCCCCCGATGGGCGGGAAGGCAGTGCATAACGAGACAGCCGGGTTTAGCCTTTTTAAGCAAATTCTCATTGACCTGATAAGGAGAAAAGAGTCTTGCCCGCTTCTCCATTTCCTCCTCTTGGCCCATGCTCACCCAGGTATCGGTATAGATGACATCCGCTCCTCTTATGGCCTCCTCAAGGCTATGAATGCTCTTAACATTATCGCCTGCTTCGGCCAGAACATCTTTATCTGGCCCATAACCCTCCGGGGTAGCCACTATCAGGTTTATTCCCAATGTCGAGGCGGCGTAAATCCAGGAATTGGCAACGTTGTTCCCATCTCCAACGAAAGCCACCTTCAAATCACTTAGGCTTTTTCGTTTCTCCAGGATGGTATAGATATCGGAGAGAGCCTGACAGGGATGAAGTAAATCGGAAAGTCCATTAATTACCGGAACATCCGCTGTCTCCGCTAACTCAACTACGGTCTCATGGGCAAATACCCGAGCTACTATCCCGTCCACATAGCGGGAGAGAACCTTAGCCACATCCTTGATCGCTTCTCTCTTCCCTAACTGCACCTCATTAGGGCTGAGATAGAGACTGTCTCCTCCTAATTGTTTCATTCCTACTTCAAAAGAGACTCGTGTCCGAAGCGATGGTTTCTCAAAGAGAAGAGCCAAAAACTTACCCTTTAAGGGTAGACATTCATCTCTCTTCCGATGGGCTTCTTTAAGCTCTCCGGTCTTATCCAGAATCTCTTCTATCTCCTCCCGTTTCAGATCTTTGATAGAGAGCAAATCCCTCCTCTTCACCTTGCTTTTCTCCCTTTTTTAGATATTGATTTACTGATTCAAGGATTCAAGGATTTTTTTAGATCTTCGCTTGACCACTGGAATCCTGGCCCCCTTACATCCTTAACTTTCTTGTTCATTCATAGTTTCAAATTTTTTTTAGCACCGAATCAAGAATAGCTATTCCCTCATCGATCTCTTTCCGGGTAACGATTAAGGGCGGTAGAAATCGGATGAAGGTCTCGGCCGTGCAGTTGATCAATAAACCTCTATCCAGGCATTCCCGGGCCACGTCTTTCCCCTCAAAATTTAGATCTATCCCTGACATTAGCCCCCTTCCCCGAACCTCCACGATGAAACTGTATCTCTGCTGCAACTCGGCGAGTCTCAAAAGGAGATAATTGCCAACTTCTTCAGCATTCTTCACCAGGCTCTCCTCAAAGATAGCCTCCATCACTGCCACCCCGGCCGCACAGGCCAGCGGGTTTCCTCCGAAGGTGGAGGCATGGTTTCCCGGCTGAAAGGCAGCGGCCACCTCCTCTCGAGCCAGCATTGCTCCCAAAGGCAAACCTCCCCCCAGAGGTTTAGCCAAAGTCATTATATCCGGCTCCACCCCCGCATGCTGGTAGGCAAACAGCTTTCCTGTTCGGCCCAGACCACACTGCACCTCATCGAAAATAAGGAGAAGCCCGTGCTCATCGCTTAGTCTTCTCAAAGAGATTAAATAATCCCGGGAGGCGATATGGTCTCCTCCCTCTCCCTGAATGGGTTCTAACATCAGAGCACAACTTTTATCGTTTATAGCTTTCCTTGCTGCTTCTATATCATTGAAGGGAACATACTTAAAACCCATCGGTAGAGGCTCAAACCCTTCCCGATACTTCTCTTGCCCGGTAGCCGAGAGCGTGGCCAACGTCCGTCCGTGAAAGGAGCCCCTGGCCGTAATAATTTCATGCCTCTCTCCTTGCCCTTGCTTGGCATATTTCCTGGCTAACTTTATAGCCGCTTCATTGGCCTCAGCTCCGCTGTTGGAGAAAAAACATTTCCCCCCGAAAGAATTTTCGGAAAGGAGCTTAGCTAATTTCACCTGCGGTTCGGTGTAATAGAGGTTAGAAGCATGAATCAGCTTCTCTGCCTGTTCCTTGATAGCAGCTATCACTTTGGGATGACCATAACCAAGGAGATTTACTCCAATCCCGGAAAATAGGTCTAAATATGCCTTTCCTTCTGCGTCCCAGACCCAGGCTCCCTTACCTCTCACCAAGGCCAGAGGCCGTTCTCCATAGGTGTTGATAATAAATTTCTTATCTAACTTTTTAATCTCTTTTGTATGCATGATTAAAAATAGGGCTCCAGGGTTCGAGGGTTCCAGTATTTATTTCTAAAGTTTTTCACTTGAACCCCTGACTCCTTGACCCCTTGAATCCTTTCAATTCATCATTTCACTATCTGGGTCCCGATTCCCTCATCGGTAAATATCTCTAAGAGTAAAGAGTGGCTTACCCGTCCGTCTACAATATGAACTTTTCCTACTCCTCCCTGCAAAGCTTTCATACAGGCTTTCACCTTGGGAAGCATCCCCTTGATGATTA
>CAZGXS010000103.1:0-2420 GCA_964529935.1 uncultured bacterium
GGAAACTCTTCAAGGAGGGCGTTCGGGGAAAAGCGGTTTTTCTTTTAATAGCCAGCATGATTATTGGTTATATAGCTGGATATGGAGGGACAGCACCAATTAAACCGCTTTTTGATGGTATGTTTGTAGGAATTTTGTCTTTGTTTCTGCTGGATATGGGGATAGTGGCATCTGCTCGTTTGAAGGAATGGAAAGCAGTTGGCACTCGCCTGCTTGCCTTTGCGTTTATTATGCCGCCTATTCATGGAATTGCGGGAGTGCTTCTGGGTACTTTAGTAGGATTGAGCGTAGGCGGAGCAACCATGCTTGGCATCTTAGCGGGCAGTGCTTCGTATATCTCAGCACCTGCAGCGATGAGAGCTGCCATCCCTGAAGCCAACCCCTCTCTCTCTCTCACCGCCGCGGTGGCCTTGACCTTTCCCTTTAATATTCTTATCGGTATCCCGCTCTATTATGCGGTTGCCCGGATGTTGGGGTAAAGAATCGGCGCTGGAGTGGATGCGATGGGTAATCAGGTATAATGAGGGATAGAATGGCTAAGTCAATAGAAAGGTTGAAAAAGATAAAACAGAAGGTAATTCAAAAATTGATTGATGAGGAATGGCTATTTTCAACACTAAAAGGAGAGTATGATGTCGGATAAGACTGTTCTTGTTTGTCAGGGGACAGGTTGTATATCAGGTAGAGCTGAACAGATTCTTTCTTCGCTGAAGGCAGAAGTAGCCGCATCGAATTTAGGGGAGAGGATTAACATCAAGCGTACTGGTTGCCATGGCTTTTGCCAGCAAGGCCCCCTCATCATTGTCGAGCCGGAGGGCATTTTTTACTCAAAGGTTAAACCGGATGATATGCCTGAGATTATCAAGTCACTTTTGCCTGATGGCAAGCCTGTAGAGCGGCTGTTCTACCATGATCCGCTCACGGGCGAACCGATACCCCATTACCGTGATATTGGTTTTTATAATAAACAGCAGCGCACTGTGCTCAAACATTGCGGATATATTGATCCCGAAGAAATTGACGATTATCTTGCCGTCGGCGGATATCAAGCGTTGCGCAAGGTCTTGCTTGAGATGTCCGCGGATAAGATTATCAACGAGGTGAAGCGCTCCGGCCTGCGCGGAAGAGGCGGAGGAGGTTTCCTAACCGGAGTTAAATGGAAACATGTAACCGGTGAAAAAAGCAATGAAAAATATGTTATTTGTAATGCCGATGAAGGCGACCCGGGAGCATTTATGGATAGAAGTACTCTGGAGGGAGACCCTCACATTGTTCTAGAGGGCATGGCCATAGGCGCTTATACTGTGGGGGCGAAAAAAGGCTTTATCTATATCCGGGCCGAGTATCCCCTGGCCGTAGAAAGATTGAAGAAGGCGATTAAAGATGCTCGGGTCTGTGGTTTTTTGGGTGAAAAGATACTGGGGACAGAGTTCTCCTTTGAGGTTGAGATTGTTCTCGGCGCCGGAGCATTTGTCTGTGGTGAGGAGACGGCGCTTATTAATTCCCTTGAAGGTTCAAGGGGAATGCCCAGAGCCAGACCACCATATCCTTCCATTAGAGGGCTGTGGGGCAAGCCTACCCTGATAAATAATGTAGAGACATTTGCCAACATAGCAGTGATTATACTTGATGGCTGGAAACACTTTTCTTCTATTGGAACCGAAAATAGCAAAGGAACAAAGGTTTTTGCCCTGGCGGGGAAGACAAATAATAGTGGGCTAATTGAGGTGCCCATGGGAATATCCTTAAGAGAGATTGTCTATAATATTGGCGGGGGCATTAAAGATGGAAAAAAAATTAAGGCTGTTTTAACGGGGGGCCCGTCAGGGGGATGTATCCCCGAACAACATCTTGATACTCCCATAGATTATGATTCCCTTCAATCCGTTGGCTCGATGATGGGCTCAGGCGGAATGATAGTCTTGAACGAGGATGACTGTCTAGTAGGTATTGCTAAGTATTTCCTTTCATTTACCCAGGATGAATCTTGTGGGAAATGTACACCTTGCCGGGAGGGAACAAAAAGAATGTTGGAGATTTTAACCAGAATTACTTCCGGCGAGGGAAGAGAAGGAGATATAAGCAAGCTTGAGAGATTGGCTAAGGTGATTAAAAAAGCATCCCTTTGCGGGCTGGGGCAGACAGCCCCTAATCCGGTTTTAACTACCTTGCAGTATTTCAGAGATGAATATGAGGCTCATGTAAAGCATAAGAGATGTCCAGCCGGTATCTGTAAGGCTTTGATTAAGTACGCCATAAATTCAGCCAAATGTATTGGCTGTGGGCTGTGTCTAAAGGCCTGTCCCCTGGGGATAATCATTGGTGAAAAGAAGCAGCCCCATAGGATAGATGAGGATAAGTGTACCCAATGCGGCCGATGTTTTGAGAGCTGTAGATTTAAGGCCATTGTAAAAGAATAG
>CAZGXS010000104.1:0-2364 GCA_964529935.1 uncultured bacterium
AGAAGTTTTTTTGATTTTTGCTCTTTGGATTTCTGGATTAGGTCTTACTTATTTAGCAAGGCAGTTTTAACCAGCATTCCCGCTCCTATAAGTCCGGCATCCTCACCTAATTTTGCCGGTACTATCTTCACCTTTCCAGCGGGTATACTCATCGCTCTTTCTTTTACCGTCCTTCTTACCGGCTCAAACAATAGCTTCCCCGCCTGAGCCACTCCTCCTCCAATAACAATCATCTCCGGATTAAGGAGGTTAATCACCCCCGAGAGGGCAATACCAACATATCTTCCTGTCTCTTCCCATATCTCCTTGGCTAACTTATCCCCTCGCCGAGCTGCCTGGAAGATAGTCCAGGGAGTGATAGCTTCCAAATTATCCTCCGCTAATTTCTTAATAAGGCTCCTTCTTCCTCCCTCAATAGCTTTTACCGCCTTCTCCACAATATAGGCGTTTCCTACATAGCGCTCTAAGCAGCCGTAACCGCCGCAGCGGCAATGAGGACCATCAGCATTTACGGGGATATGTCCTACCTCTCCGGCACTCAAGGTGCTCCCCCGGTAAATCTTGCCCTCAATGATAATTCCTCCCCCTACCCCCGTTCCCAGGGTAAGACAGACCAGATTCTTCACTCCCTGGCCAGCCCCACACATTAGTTCTCCCAGAGCCATAAGGTTAACATCATTATCAATGTAAGTAGGAAATCCTGCATTTTTCTCCACATACTCTTTTAAAGGAACATTCTTCCAACCCCTGATATTGGTGAAACTACGCACTATACCCTTAAGACTATCTACCAATCCCGGCGTTCCCAGGCCCAGGCCCAAAATAGCGGACTTTTTTACTTTAGCTTTTTCTATTACTTCTCCTATAGACTCGACTATCTGGCGAAGAACCACTTCCTTCCCCTGCTCGGTCAGGATGCTGATTTTCTCTTTAATCTCTCCCTTTAAATTTAACAAAGCCACTTTGAGGTTCGTCCCTCCCAGGTCAACCCCGATTAGATATTTCATTCCTTTCTCCTAATAGAAAAATAGAAAAAGGGGACAGGCTGCTTTTTTTTCATTACGTCCCTCATTATAAGAAAAAAGTAGCCTGTCCCCTTTTTCTTACTGTAAAGGGGTAACGGTAAGAATCTTTTTGGCTTGCTCTGGATACTTAGCAATAAACTTTAACTCGCCGTTGGTAAGGGGTTTCTGGGTATGGACATTAGCGTAGCGGGCCAGCTCCAAAATTTTGGTAGCTTCCTCATCATTTTCAAACTCTATCTCTAACTTATTATAAACATTTCTGAACCCTTTAATGCCCCCATATTCTCCCATGGTTATCTTGCGCCCAGTTTCTACCAGCTCAGGCTCTCCCCGACCTAATTCCTCGAAATCATAAAGTTCGTAATTGCGTCTGTCTTTGAGAGCTCCATCAACATGAATTCCCGACTCGTGGGCAAAAGCATTTCCCCCCACCCCCACCTGATTAATAGGGATGGGAACGCCAAAAGCATAGGATGCATATTAAGCAATTTTCCAGGAACGGGAGAGGTCGATTCTCTCATCAAGGATATATTTGCCCTGGAAACCACTGGACTTCCGGATAGCCAGAATCACGGAAACCAAATCAGCGTTACCGGCTCTTTCCCCCAGCCCATTAAGAGCAGTATTGATGTAAGCATCTACTCCTCCATCTATAGCACCCTTAGCTCCCGCCACCGAACAGGCTACCGCCATTCCCAGATCGTTATGGCAGTGAAGCTCTAGAGATATCTTCGCCTCTTCAGCTAACATTTTCGCTCTCTGGTAGATAATAAAAGGATCGTCGTAACCCAGGGTATCGCAATAGCGGAAGCGGACGGCTCCATGTTCTTTAGCTGCCTTGGCAAACTTGATTAAATACTCATCATCAGTACGAGAGGCATCCTCAGCATTAACGCCGATAGTCTCTGCTCCCAATTCCCGGGCCCTCTTTAAGGCCTGAACCATCATCTTCAGAATATCTTCTCTGGTCTTTCGCCCCTGAAATTTACCCTGAGTCATCTGCTCCGAAGTGGAGATAGAAAGATTTATATGCTTAACCCGGGTAAGTTTAAAAGCATTCTCTATCTCTTTAAGAATCATCGGGCACCAGCCCTCCAAAATCATTGGCTGGATAACTCCCATCTCCGCTAATTCTAAATTAGCGTTGATATAATTCATTTCATGATGGGTATAAGGGAAACCAAACTCGCTCTGGTAAATCCCCATCTCGTTGAGGAAGATGTTGATCATCGTTTTTTCTAACTTAGCCAATCCCAGGCGAGAGGTCTGTACCCCATCCCTGTTGGTAACATCAACGATGTAAATTTTATTCTTGGCCTTCTTCATTTATACCCCCTCT
>CAZGXS010000105.1:0-2328 GCA_964529935.1 uncultured bacterium
GATTTAATCCTCTTTACCCGGGAGGAATTTAACTATTTTACTCTTCCCGATGAGCTTTGTCCCGGCTCGAGCCTGATGCCTCAAAAGAAGAACCCCGATGTTTTGGAAATAGTCAGGGGAAAATCGCACCTGGTGGTCTCTTATCTTTTCCAGGTGATGAACCTGGCAAACGGCCTTCCTTCCGGTTATAATCGCGATCTGCAGCTTACCAAAAAACCTCTGCTCCGGGGACTGGAGATTGCGGAATCCTCACTGAAAGTCTCCGCCCTGGTTATCTCCCGATTGAAGGTAAACGCAGAAAGCTTAAAGCAAACCTTCACTATGGAAATCTTTGCCACCGATGAAGCTTACAAATTGGTGAAGCAGGGAATACCTTTCCGGGAGGCTTACCATCGGGTAGCTAGAGATACTAAGCATCTCAAGCCCTTAACTTCTAAGGAGATTATTTCTTCCCGCAAGCATTTAGGAGCGGCAGGCAACTTAGGCCTGGATAATCTCGGGAAAAAGATCAAAGAAGAATTAAAAATTTTAAAGAAAGAAAAAAAGAGCTTTGAAGAGTGCAAGAAAGAGCTGACCGAAAAGTAAATGCTTCTATTTAGGGAGGCGGCTAAAGAGTAAAAGCTTCTTCAGGGCCGGGGCTAAAGCCTTCCGGGCCAACTATCTCCCGCAACTTCGTCATCATCCCTTTGTCCATAATCTTATCCGTTTTTAACCTTTCCCCTATTGCCGGAAAACCAGCTTTGTCGACCACTATCGATGGTGAAAGTCCACCTTGATGAGCATCCGGGATATTCCTAAATCTCTAGGGGGAACATAGCTATAATATACATCAAGCTAATTCACGAAAGAAAACATAGCAAAGTTTATTTCCTAAGTTAAATGTAGATAAGGCAGGGTGGGGTAACAATGTGCCCTAATAGTTCTCGGGAAGAGGCAGGGAAGCGGAGAAAAGGAGTGGAGAGGATTGACTTAGGCGGGAAACAGTGATAGAATTTGGGCATTTAAAGGAGAATGGGGAAATGAAACCTTTGATGATCAGCGTATCCGGAGTGAGAGGGGTGGTGGGAGAATCCCTTACCCCCGAGGTTCTCTCTAAGTTTGCGGCCGCTTATGGAACATTTATTAAAGGTGGGAAGATAGTTGTGGGAACTGATAGCCGTCTTTCCCGGGAAATGTGCAAATACGCGGTCTTTTCCGGGTTGATTTCTGCTGGATGCGAAGTTGTTGACCTGGGACTGGTGCCTACTCCTACGGTGCAGTTGATGGTAGAGAGATTAAAAGCTGCCGGAGGGATAGCTATCACCGCCAGTCATAATCCGGCTGAATGGAACGCTCTTAAATTTTTTACCGGAGAAGGAGTTTTCCTCAATACCCGTCAGTCCACTAAGCTCCTAAATATTTATGAGAAAGAGAGCATAAAAAGGACTTCCTGGGATAATCTCTTGGGTAAGGTAAAAGAAGATTCTTCGGCCATTTCTACTCATCTCGAGAGAATCTTAAATTATCTTGATCTGAATCTTATCAGAAAGAAAAAATTGCGCGTGGCCTTAGATTGTGTTAACGGGGCAGGTTCAATTATCACTCCCATTTTCCTAAGAAAATTAGGTTGCCGAGTGCTGAAGATTAATTGTCAAGTTAACGAACCTTTTCCTCATCCTCCTGAACCGCTTGCTGAAAATTTATCGGGGCTTGCTTCTTTAGTAAAAGAAAAAAAAGCTGATATTGGTTTTGCCCAAGATCCAGATGCCGATAGATTAGCTATTGTCTCTGATAAAGGAGTGCCCTTAGGCGAGGAATATTCGCTCGCTCTGGCAACGCAGTTCATCCTGGGAAAGAAGAAAGGCACAGTGGTTGTTAACCTTTCTACCAGCCGGATGGTTGACGATATTGCCCGAAAGTTGAAAAGCCGGGTGAAGAGAACGAGAGTAGGGGAGATTAATGTTGTTGAGGGAATGAGGAAACACCAGGCGATAATCGGAGGAGAAGGGAACGGAGGAGTTATTGATCCTCGCGCTCATTATGGTCGGGACAGTCTGGCGGGAATGGGCATTATTCTTCAGTATTTAGCCGAGTCCGGAAAGAGTATTTCTGAGTTAGCAGCATCTCTCCCCCTTTATCATCTGGTAAAAAGAAAAATTAGTTATCGGAAGGATAAAAAGAAAGAAATTCTGGCAATAATAGAGAGTGAATTTACCGGGGAAAAGTTGGATCGAAGAGATGGGATCAAGATAATCAGAGAAAGTTCTTGGGCACATATCCGTTTTTCGGGAACGGAACCGATAATCAGGGTAATAGCGGAAGCCAGGACGAAGAAAGAAGCTGAGGAAA
>CAZGXS010000106.1:0-2296 GCA_964529935.1 uncultured bacterium
AGCTTAAGAGAGCCCCTCTTTTCGCATAATCTTATAATCTGCATAATCTATCTTTTAATCTGTGTAATCAGACGTCCTGAGCTTTATAGGACGTCTTAATCATCAATAAAGCGTAAACGCTCTCTCTTCCCATTTCCAATAGTTTGTCAATAAAAGCTTGCCCTCTCAAGGTAGATTATGTTAAAATCGTAACTATTCAGCCACTAAGGCATAAAGACACAAGGGGTAATAAAAGATGAGAATTGTCTTTATGGGCACGCCCCAGTTTGCTTTGCCGAGTTTAGAAACTTTAGTCAAAGGCGAAGAGATAGTGGGGGTAGTTACTCAGCCCGATAGGCCCAGAGGGCGGGGAAAAAAGGTAGGAGCGTCTCCCATTAAAAGAATGGCGGAGAAGTATAAATTGCCCCTCTATCAACCAACCGCTCTTGAGCATCCTCATTTTAGAGATTGGCTCAGGGGTCTAAAGCCTGAGATTATCATTGTGGTTGCCTACGGTCAAATCCTGCCCCCCGATATTCTTCACTTTCCCCCTCGAGGTTGCCTGAATGCTCACGCTTCTCTCCTTCCCCGCTATCGAGGTGCTGCTCCCATAGGGTGGGCGATAATAAAGGGAGAAAGAAGAACCGGCGTGACCATTATTCTAATGAATGAAGGCATGGATGAAGGGGATATGATTCTTCAGGAGTCTGTGGACATTGGTCTCGATGATACGGCGGGAATTTTAGCGGAGAGGTTAGCCTTCCTGGCCGCCAAGCTCCTCAGAAGGAGCTTGGAGAAGATAAGAGAAGGAAGCGTTGAGCCTACCCCTCAGATTGGTGAGGAAGCCACCAATGCTCCTCGCTTGAAGAAATCCAACGGACTCATAGATTGGAGAACATCTGCCCGGGACATTCATAATTTAGTTCGGGGATTGAACCCTTGGCCAGGAGCCTATACTTATGTGAGAGGAGTGGACAAAGGACAAAAAAAGATGCTCAAAATCTGGAGAATGGAACCCCTGGCCGATAACCGAAAACCGACAACCACTGAAGGGCAGCCAGGGAAGGTGGTGGAGATTATTAAAGATGAGGGTTTAGTAGTCATTGCCGGGAGGGGGTCTCTTCTGGTAAAGGAAGTGCAGGGAGAAGGTGGCCGAAGGATGCCGGCGGGGGAATATGTGAAGGGGCATCCTTTAAAGGCGGGTTGTATCCTGGGAGAGGAATATGGCTCGCCACCATGGGTAAGGTACGGACAAGATGAGTAACCTAATAGCTGTTATCATGGCTGGGGGGCGGGGAGAGAGATTCTGGCCGAAAAGCCGCTTCCACCGTCCCAAACAATTGCTGCCCATTACCGGCGCCCGGACGATGCTCCAGGAGACGGTGGAGAGGATAAAACCCCTTATCTCGGGGAGGAATATTTTTATAGCTACCGGAGAGAATTTATTAAAGGAGGTGAAAAGTCAGCTTCCCTCCTTGTCCGAGAAGAATATTATCTCCGAGCCTGTAGGGAGGAATACTGCTGCCTGCCTTGGCCTGGCGGCTATCAAGATAGAGAAGGAACATCCCCGGTCAACTATGGTGGTCTTAGCCGCTGACCATTTAATCAGGGAAAGGGAGAAATTCCTGGATATTATCAGGACCGGGGCAGAGGTGGCAGAGAGGACGGGCAATCTGGTCACCCTGGGCATTAAACCCGCCCGACCGGAAACGGGATATGGTTATATAAAAATCAAAAATCAAAAATCCCCAAAGGACAAGCTTGCGGGACAGGCAAAAATCAAAAATCAAAAAATTAAAGCTTATGAGGTGGAGAAATTTGTGGAGAAACCGGATGAGAAAATGGCTAAGCGGTTTCTATCCAGCGGAAATTATTACTGGAATAGCGGCATGTTCATCTGGACGACGGAGAGCATCCTGAAAGCCATGGGAGAATATATGCCGGAGCTCTTCAAGGGGTTAGAGACTATCAAAGATTCTCTGGACACTTCCCGGGAAGCGAAAGTTACTAGGCAAATCTTTCAGGGGCTGGAGAGTATTTCCATTGATTATGGGGTGATGGAGAAAGCCAGGAACGTTGTCCTGATTAAAGCCGATATTCCTTGGGATGATGTTGGCTCCTGGCTGGCTATGGAGAGAATCCATCCTCAGGATGATAAAGGGAATGTAGTCTTAGGAAAATTTGAAGGGATTGACAGCAACAACTGCATTGTTGTCAGCAATGAGCATTTAGTAGCTACTCTGGGCGTCTCCGACTTAATCATCGTTGCCACCCCTCAGGCCACCCTCATTTGCTCCAAGGATAGAGCTCAGGATGT
>CAZGXS010000107.1:0-2261 GCA_964529935.1 uncultured bacterium
TACTTGAATCCTTGAATCCTTGAACCTCTGAACCCTTAGCTCCGAAGGAGCGTATATTATGAATTACCAAATTAACCTCATTCGTCGCCGGGCTACCTATGCCCGGGAAAAGCGGACCAGACATTTTCTCATTTATCTGTTTTCTCTTATCCTCGGCACTTCTCTCTTAGTGCTGTTTTCCTTTTATTTAGCTAACAGTCACTCTATCAGAGCTGGGAGAGGAGAGCTTAGCCGTCTCCAGGGAGAGATAGAGAAGCTGGGAGTGAGTCCGAAGAAGATGGCGGAAATAGAGGAAAGATTGCAAAGAGGAGAAGAGAGGCTTTCCCTGCTTGCAAAGGTCGGCGCTGAGCGCATCTTCTGGGCCGAGAAGTTAGCTACCCTGAAACGGCTTCTGCCTCCGGGAACGGTCATTGAGCGTCTCTCCGGCCAGGAGTTCCGGCAGATTATTTTGGAGGCCTATCTATTATCTCGGGAAGGTGTGGTAGAGGAGATAGGCAGCCTTTTAGCCAGGTTGGAGGGGGATGAGGCTATCGGCGAAGCGAAATTGATCTATCTTACCAAGGATGTGGAAAAGGGATTGATTTCCTTCTCCCTTTCCTTATCTTTTTTTTAGTGGTGCGTTCTCCAAATAATATGACAATACAATTATGCTGTAGTGTAGGGGCTTGTCCCCGTAATGAGCACACAATTTACGGAACATAAATTGTAAGTGCGAATTATCCCGATAGCGGCAAGAAAATGTAGAATAGATTTTCGCAGCGTTTCGCTATCGGGTTTTTACGCCCACAAGGGGCTACACTACATTTGAATTGTTGACACTTTCCCAACCGTAGGGAGGGTTATTATGGATGAAAAGAAACTGCGCAACTGGATTCTGGCCGGAGTTCTGGTTAGCCTTCTAGTGCTGGGCCTTTTCGGCCTGCACACCTTTCCCTTCCAGGTCCTGGAAATAAGAAGGATTGCCCAGGGGAGAAATGAGGCTGAGATTATACATTTAGAATTAGGAATGGCCCCGGAGATGGGCGCCCAGATGGAAGAAGGGATAGCCACCTTAGAGGAGAGTCTCGCTCGCTTCCCCTATATTCATTGCCTTGATCCTACCCACCTTCTCCTCCATGGCCTGGAGGAGGCCAGCCGTATTGCTCGGGCTGGTGTGGAGGATGTTGTTCCTCTTCCTCCCTCCCCAGAAGAGGGAAAGGAAATGATCAGATTATCCTGGCGGGTAACAGTAGGAGCGGGCAGCTACCTGCATTTAAAGAGATTCTTTGCCGCCCTTGAGCCCCTTCCCTTTTTAGTAAGCGCTGAAGGTTTTAACCTGATGGTGAAAGAGGATCAACGCTTACAGGCACAATTTATTATCTTTGCCTTTTTAGGAGAATAAAAAAGATGAAAAGATTTACCCTACCGCTCATCGTCCTCGGAGTCCTGGTGATTAATGTGGGAATATTTGCTCTGAGATTTTCAGCGGCCCGCTTGGAAGGGATCCCTCTCCTGCTTCCGGGGGAAGAGGAAGAAAGAAAAGCGCTGGATGTCCTTGCCCGGAGAATAAAGGCCGCCGGGGAGGAGGCGAATTTACTTTTAGAGGAAAGGGTGCGGATCGGATATGAAGAAGTGTTCGCGGAGCTTATTCTCCAAGGGATCCTTCATCGTGATCGTTTTCCCCTGGCCCTTATCAATGACCGTACGCTGGAAGAGGGAGACGAAATAGAAGGGGCAAGGGTAATAGAGATAAAGGAGAGAGAGGTAATGCTCCATAAGGGAGAAACTACTTTTACTCTTAAACTGGGAAAGTAATTTCGTAACCGTTCACAGAGTTCACGGGGTTCACGGTTAGAGAGCAATGAAGCTTGTCCTCGCACAAGCGGGGAACTGAACGATTTAAAAATAAGGTATTTCAACCGTGAACCGTGAACCTAACAACCTAATTAATTACGGATAAAAATGATTAAAGCGAAAAGATTAAAGATTGGCGAAATTCTCCTTAAGGAAGACCTGATTACCGAGGAAAATCTCAAGGAGGCTCTTCTTTTACAGGAAAGGGAAGGGAGAAAAAGGCTCCTGGGAGAGATTCTTATCTCCCTGGGTTTTCTGGATAAGACCAAACTCCGGGAGGCCCTCGCTCTCCAGAGAAGGGAGGTTCCCATCGTTGACCTTTCCCGGATGAAGCTCTCCCCGGCGCTAGTCAAAACTATTCCCGAGGAGATCGCCAGACGCTTTAACCTTATTGCAATTGAGCGGGAAGATAATCTCCTCACCGTCGC
>CAZGXS010000108.1:0-2252 GCA_964529935.1 uncultured bacterium
CTTTTTATCAATCCCCTCACGCTTAAGAAATGAGTCTATGTATTCTCTCTCCTCCCCCCCTACAGCAATATGGAAAGACACTTCCTCGCTCTTAGCTCCCAATCTTCCGGCAAAGTTTAGGTTTTTTTTTATAACATGAGAGGCATCACCTTCGCTCACTTTAACATTCGTAAAGATAGTGCTTGTCCACTCCAGTCTGGAGCTGCCGGGTTCAAAGCCCAGCCTCGTGGGCGTCCCGCTCAGCCAGGCCAATAGTCCCCCTCTCAAATTTCCTTGCAGCTCAAGCAGAACATCGTATTGAGCCGCTCTCAGACTTCTTATCAAGCGCCGGAGGGCCGCTAACGTCTTTCTAGCTGACCTTGTCCTTTCAAAAACTATCAACTCATCCAGGGCCGGATGGCCAACTAGTATATCCCGGGAGCTTGGCTCCACCACCCAGGAGATGTGCGCTTCGGGAAATCTTCGTCTGATGACATTCAGGGTAGGTAGAGCATGAACGACATCACCGATGGAGCCCAATTTTACTATCAGCAGCCGCTGAAATTGTCCAGGCTTTGTCTGATGCTGGCTATTTCCCTGTCTGGATATCTCTTTAATCTTGGTCATCTCTTTTTATCCCGCTCATCCTTTCTTGGCCCTTCTTCCTTTCCCCAAATATTATAGCATATAATTGCCCATCTGCAAGAAATACCCGGCACGTTAGGGAAAGGGTTCAAGGGTTCAAGGGTTCAAGTAAAATTAGGTACTTGAGTCAGGACATATTGAATCAGTGAATATCTGTGGTAATCAGTGTCTAAATTGCCGGGCAAAAAAAGGAAAAATTGACTTCCATCTCCATTTAAATATATAATAGGGCGTCGCAAAAGCGCCGCCCTTGATTACCTAGATTGAAAAGCAGATTACACAGATTAAATACCTAGGAGGAATAAAGAAATGGCCGCAGCAAAAATGAAAGCGGTGCTTTACCAGGGACCCGGCAAGCTGGAAGTTGCCGAGGTGGCTATCCCCTCCATCGGCCCAGGAGAGATACTGGTAAAAGTAAAGGTCGCCCTGGCCTGCGGCACGGATGTGAAAACTTTTAAGAGAGGGCACTATCTTCTCTCTCCCCCAACCCTATTTGGACATGAATTTGCCGGGGATATAGCTGCGACAGGAAGGGATGTAAACTATTTCTCGGAGGGAATGCGAGTCGTAGCCGCTAACTCTGCTCCCTGTAATGCCTGTTTCTTTTGTAAGCGGGGAAAACATAATCTTTGTGAGGATATTTTATTTAATTGGGGAGCTTTTGCCGAGTATATTCGAGTGCCGGCTCGTATCGTCCAACAGAATGTCCACCCTATTCCCCCCAAGCTCTCCTATGAGGAAGCGGCCTTTGTTGAACCTTTATCCTGTGTAATCCTGGGCAGCGAAGCGGCTGATATCCAAAGGGGCGATATAGTAGCTCTGGCCGGAGGAACCGGACCCATCGGGCTCATGCATCTACAATTGGCTATTAACCGAGGAGCAAGCAAAACTATCGTTATCGGGCTCAAGGACAAAAGATGGCCCGTAGCCAGAAAATTAGGGGCCAGCCACCTCATAGATGTTGAATCCGAGGACCCCATAACCCGGGTGAGGGAACTGACCAACGGACGGGGTGCGGATGTAGTTATTGAGTCGACCGGGTTGCCTCAGGTCTGGGAGATGGCTCTGAAATTAGCTCGAAAGGGAGGATGTCTGATTCTCTTTGGTGGTCCTCCCCGAGGAACGACAGTCCAGTTTGATACCGCTCACCTGCATTACGGGAATCTGACCATTAAAGGAGTTTTCCATCACACTCCCCGCACAGTAGAGAAAGCCTTATCTCTATTAACCTCCGGGATAGTGAAGGCCAAGCCCCTGATTAGCGCCGAGTTACCTCTGGAAAGCTTAGAGCAAGGATTGCAAATGATGATAGAGGGTCGGGCTGTCAAAGTGGCCATCCGGCCCTGATGAGAGAACGAAGAACAGGAGAGAATGGAGCTGGCGGGAGTCGAACCCGCGACCTCCTGACTGCCAGTCAGACGTGCTCCCAACTGCACCACAGCCCCCGTCATCAGTGAAGGAACTACCCTGTGCTCTTCTCATAACTATCCGAGGATAGCATAGGCTTATAGATTTGTCAAGGGAATTTTCAGCAATAACAGCAGACCTTACAAAATGATGTTAGGAAGCTAGAGTATTCTCTTTAAGATATACAGCAGAATGTCCCTTGGGTAGTTATGTTGTGTTTC
>CAZGXS010000109.1:0-2227 GCA_964529935.1 uncultured bacterium
AACTTATCCAGCCTATTGTGGAGGGAAGGGCAGATATTGTCTATGGTTCGCGTTTCTTGGGGGGTAATAAATTTACGGTTTCCAGCCATTATTGGGGGAATAAATTTCTCACCTGGGTGACTAATCTTCTTTACGGAAGCAAGCTTACTGATATGGAGACCTGCTATAAAGTTTTCAAGAGAGATATCCTTAAATCTCTGGAGCTGGAAGCGGTTTCCTTTGACTTTGAGCCGGAGGTAACCGCTAAAGTCTTAAAAAGGGGATATAAGATTTTGGAGGTTCCTATATTCTATCGGGGACGGGGATACCATGAGGGCAAGAAAATAAGCTGGAAAGACGGCCTGGTGGCCCTCCGTTGTCTATTGAGATTTAAAATCAGGAATAATATCTAACGAAATTCTGTGTTGGTCTGGTAAAATAAGTTTCTTGCAGCATAGGAAAGTATAAATTAGTTAGCTTGATACCCCTTTGGGCACAAGTAAATCAAGCAACTACAGTTCGTCTTTTACCCTAAAGGGCACAAGCACCTAAAGGGCACAAGGGTAGTTGCCCAATTTATTGGGCTTTCTTGCAGCATAGGAAAGATATAGCTATGTTCTCATAAGTTCTAGAAAAGGAATAGAGCGCATCAAGTAACTTATTGAGTTTATTGAACTTAGTCGATTTGGCCAGAGATTAGCCGCCCTGAAAATCGGTTGACAGTTAGTATAAAGTCAGTTATGCTTAAATAAATGATGGGAAATGAATTTTTTGGGCAGGCTAAAAGGTTGAGTTTCACGGGGAAGGAGCTTTCAAATTATCTCATGATTAAGGGAGTGAAGGTTAAGAAACTTAAAGTTATCCCCGATGAGCGGGGAAGGCTGATGGAAATCTTGAGAAGCGACGACGAGTTTTTTGAGAAGTTCGGTCAGGTCTATATGACTACGGCTTTGCCCGGGGTGGTGAAGGCTTGGCACTATCATCGGAAACAGACTGACCATTTTGCCCCGGTAAGGGGGGAGGTTAGAGTAGCCCTCTATGATAGCCGGGAGGATTCGCCTACCTTTAAAGAGATAAATGAATTCATTCTGCAGTTAACCGACCCCCTTCTCCTCAAAATCCCTCCTCTAGTTTACCATGGATTTAAGGGTGTCAGCAAGGAAGAAGCGGCTATTATAAATATTCCCACGGAACTCTACAACTACGATAATCCCGACGAATTTCGGGTGGATTCTTATGAAAACGATATTCCTTATAATTGGAAAAAATGAATGGGAAAGCAAGGCACAAAGGCACAAAGTGACAAAGGCACAAAGGAAAAGCAAGAGCCAATACTTGCAGTTTTTTTAGGTTTTTTTAACTTTGTGCCTCTGTGCCTTAGTGCCTCTGTGCCTGTTCGCACCGAAAGTGCGCTAGTTTAGGGGGAGTTAACATGAAAGGAGTTATCCTGGCCGGTGGGTTGGGCAGGAGATTGGAGCCCTTGACCCGGATTACCAATAAGCATCTCTTGCCCGTCTATTCCCAGCCGATGATCTACTATTCCCTCAAGACTCTGGTCGAGGCGGATATAAGAGATATTCTGCTGGTTACGGGTGGGAATAATGCCGGCGACTTTCTCAGGCTTCTGGGAAATGGCCAAGAATTTGGGCTGAAACATATCAACTATACCTATCAGAAGGGTGAAGGGGGCATTGCTGAAGCTTTGAGCTTAGCCGAGCACTTTGCTGGAGATGGGAAGATAGTAGTAATCTTAGGCGATAATATCATTGAGAAGAGCATAAAAAAATATGTGAAAAAATTCCAGGTGCAGCCGGAAGGGGCGAAAGTGCTTCTTAAAGAAGTAGATGATCCGCAACGTTTCGGAGTAGCAGAAGTTGCGGACGGGCGCTTGATTTCCGTGGAGGAGAAGCCCAGGAAACCAAAGTCTAATTACATAGTTACCGGCATATATATGTATGATAACCAGGTCTTTAATATTATTAAGTCCCTGAGGCCTTCCCGGCGAGGAGAGCTGGAGATAACCGATGTAAATAATGCCTACCTCAAGAAAGACCAGATGACCTATGATATCCTCAGAGGCTGGTGGACAGATGCGGGCACTTTTGATTCGCTTCTGCGGGCTAATAACCTGGTGGCCAGGAGACAGAAAACAGAGGACAGGAGGAAGAAGACAGATGAGAATATCTAAGGTGGGGAAGACTTTCGTTCTGGTCCTGCTGCTGACTCTCCTCTGGGGTGGAGCAATAAG
>CAZGXS010000110.1:0-2214 GCA_964529935.1 uncultured bacterium
ATGCCTTTCAGTGAAATGATCGGTCAGAAGCCGGCGCTCAAGGCCCTGCAGCATTACCTGAAAGAGAAACGGCTTGCTCACGCTTACCTTTTTGTCGGTCCCGAAGGCGTAGGAAAGAAGTTAGCGGCCAGGCTCTTAGCCCAGGCTATTAACTGTGACCTGTCTGCCCTGCCGGCACAGGCAGGCGCCCAGACAGGGAGGAACGATGGCGATGCCTGCGGGAAATGTTCATCCTGTCAGAGAATCGAAGACTTCTCCCATCCCGATGTAAACTGGGTGAAGCCGGGAGGATTATCACGTCGGATAAGGATAGATGACATTCGGGATCTGCGCCACCAGATTGCCTTGAAAGCCTACCACATCGGACGAAGAAAAATCTTTGTGCTCACTGAAGCAGACAGGATGACGGCTGAGGCCAGCAACGCTCTCCTTAAAACTTTAGAGGAGCCACCAGCCAATTCCCTTCTTATTCTCTTGACCTCCCACTCCCCTTCTCTTTTCCCGACTATTATCTCCCGATGCCAGATAATTAGATTTTCTGCCCTCCCGTTAAAAGAGGTCAAAGATTACTTGGTATCCAAGCTCAAGCTCACTTCCGATGAGGCTCAACTCCTATCTCGACTTTCCGAAGGGAGATTGGGAAAGGCTCTCTCCTTAAGAGAGAAAATGGCCAGAGAGGAGAGAAAAAAGGTTCTGGACATAGTAAGCCAGACTTCCCCCAAGGATGATTTAGAAGAGCTCTTGAGGCGAGCGGCTGAGCTCGGAAAAATATTATCCAATTTTAAGAGAAGATTAGAAGAAAAGTTAAAGAAAGAAATCCCGGGGGAGAAGGAAGAGATGTTTACCAGGGCAGAGCTGCGGGAGCTCAAGGAAGAAAGGCTCGCTTTCCTGGGGGGAGAGTCCCGAAAAAAGATAAAAGAGGTCTTAGACACCATCATTAGCTGGTATCGGGACCTCTTAATTCTAAGAGAAGGAGGAGAAGCCTGGCTTATCAATGCGGACAGGAAAGAAGAGCTCCGGGCAAAGGCCAAAACTATTTCCCCTCTCCATATAGGGAAGAGCATAGATCTGATTGAGAGAACAAAACAATCCCTTGAGCATAATGCTAACCTCCGACTATCTCTGGAAGCGATGCTCATGAAAATGCAGGAGGAATTAAGAGATGTCTAAAGCAGTCCAGGTTCGATTACAAGAAAGCGGTAGAATTATTTCTTTCCAGGTCCAGGAACTTGACCTCGGCACCGGGGAGGAAGTGATAGTGGAGGGAGAGCGGGGGGAAGAATTCGGAGAAGTAATATCCAGGCAAGAATCAACTCACAGAGAAGGCAAAAGAGAGGAGCCTCCCAAAAAAGTGCAAAGGCTCGCCACTCCCGAGGATAAGAAAAGATTGGAGGAGAACAAGAGCAAGGAGGAGAAAGCTTTCCAGGCCTGCCTCAAGAAGATAGAGGACAGGGAAATGCTTATGAAGTTAGTTGATGCCAAGTATTCTTTTAACCAGAGCCGGATAACTTTCTACTTCACAGCAGAAGAAAGGGTAGATTTCCGGGAGCTGGTCAAGGACTTAGCTCGTCTTTTCAAGGCCAGGATCGAGATGCGCCAGATTGGAGTGCGGGATGAAGCCAAACATCTGGGTGGATATGGATGTTGTGGCCGATCTCTTTGTTGCGCTACTTTCTTAAAAGAGTTTGAGCCGGTAACTATTAGAATGGCCAAGGAACAACGACTCTCCTTAGACCCGAGTAAGGTCTCCGGAGCTTGCGGTCGGCTGCTCTGTTGCCTGATGTTTGAGTACCGAACCTACCGGGAGCTCAGAAAGAAAATGCCCAAGGAAAAAACCAAGGTAATTACCGAACAAGGGGAAGGGGAGATAGTTAATCTTAATATCCTCGAGCAAACAGTAACGGTGGAGCTTAAAGAAGGACAAAAAATAAAAGTTCCGGTAGAGAAACTGACCCGGGTTCGGCCACTGAAAAGGAAGAAGGAAGGTGCGCGTGTTCGTCGCTGCGACTTTAAATCCTGCCCTAAATAAGATAACCTTCCCTGCGGTCGGGAGTTTACAGTAAAAACCTTAAATGCTATTGAAATTCCGAAGCCGTAAGATAATCACTATAGAAGGATCCTCCGCAAAATAAAAAACCCCGCGACTTCCTACTCTCCCAGTCCGTCTCCAGACCAGTACCATCGGCTCCAAGGGGCTTAACTACTGTGTTCGGA
>CAZGXS010000111.1:0-2213 GCA_964529935.1 uncultured bacterium
CAGGCTTATTGTTCCAGCCTGGCCCTGGCCAAAAAGCATCATATTCAGTCCATTTCCTTTCCCTCGATTAGCACCGGCGCTTATCGTTTTCCCCTGGAGCGAGCCGCTCGCCTGGCCCTTTCCGCTGTTCGGGATTTCTTAAAAGAACATTTCTTTCTGGAAGTTCGCTTCGTGCTCTTCAGCGAGAAGGTTTTTTTAATCTACAAAGCAGCCTGGGAAGAGATAGGAGGGAATTAAAGATTTATCTTCTCTATAACTTATTTCTTCTTTTATCCCTTTTGATAGGGCTTCCTTTCCTTTTAGGTAAAATGGTATTTACCGGCAAATATTGGAAGAGCTTCCGGCAAAAATTAGGTTTTATTCCCTCTTCCCTTCAAGAAAAGATGATCGGTTCCCCCCGTATCTGGCTCAATGCCGTTTCCGTAGGGGAAGTTATCGCTGTCAGTTCCCTCGTCAAGACCCTTCGCGAGATTTATCCTCAAGCCGGCCTTATCCTCTCCACGGGCACGGAGACCGGTCAGGAGGTGGCCAAAAGGATGGTAAAAGAGGCCACTGCCTATATCTATTATCCCTTAGATCTGCCCTGGGTAGTGCGAAGAACATTGAACATAGTAAATCCAGACCTCTTTATCAATATTGAGACGGAGCTCTGGCCGAACTTTCTCCGTCTGGCTAAGAAGAGAGGAGTGAAGACAATGTTGGTTAACGGACGGATTTCGGTAAGGTCGTTTGGCCGCTATCGAAAGACCTCTTTTCTCTGGAGAAAGGTGCTGGAGAATCTGGATGTGATGAGTATGATCTCGGAGGTAGATGCAGGAAGAATCAGGGCCATGGGGGCCAAGCCGGAGAGGGTGGTTGTGAATGGTAATTCCAAATATGACGCTTTGGCCAGTCAGATTGAACCCCGTTTTGAAGAGGAGATGCGAGAAGTACTGAATATAAGCGAAGAAGATAAAGTCTTTGTTGCCGCCAGCACCCATCGAGGGGAGGAAAAAATTGTTCTTCAGGCCTATAAAAGATTCTTAGGTAGGTTCCCCGGAATGCTCTTAATCATCGTCCCCCGGCATGTGGGACGGGTGAGGGAAGTGGAGGAAATTCTCAGGAAGGAAGGGTTCGGCTCTTATCTTCGCCGCAGTCAGATTAAAGCCGGCAAGCGGCGGACGAGGGAGCCGATAATTATTTTGGATACCATAGGAGAGCTGTTTAAAGTTTATAGCCTGGGAACGCTCGTATTCTGTGGAGGAAGCTTCGTTCCTCGGGGAGGACAGAATATCCTTGAGCCGGCTGCCTGGGGAAAGGTTGTCTTTTACGGTCCCTCCATGGAAGACTTTTTGGATGCTCGGGAGCTCCTGGAAAAAGCAGGAGCAGGGATACCCTTAAAGAATCTCGAGGAGTTAATGGAAAAAGGATTAAATTTACTTTCTCATCCTCAGGAACTTAAGAAGCGAGGAGAGGCAGGCAGGGAAGCGGTTATGTCCTCTGGAGGCGCGGGGCGACGGAATGCTGAATTAGTCAGGAAATTGTTGAGCGATTAATATCTATTACGATGGAGGATATCCCCTAATTTCCTTTTGGGAACATGTAAGATACCTTTCTCGTCCTTCCAATACTTAATGGAATTTTTCACTTCCTCCACTACAGGCGATTCGTGAGGATAACCGAGAGCGATTACCGAATCTATAGGACAATAGTCAGGAATATCTAAGAGCTTTTGCAGGGGTTCCCTTTCTATAGAACCTAACCAGCAGGAACCAATCCCTTCCTCCAGGGAGGCAAGGAGGATGTTTTCAATGGCCGCTGCGGCATCGCTTATCCCGGAGAGCTTCGTTTTCTTATTATTGGTAAGGACGATGATATAAGCTACCGGCCTTTCTCCCGCAGTAGGATTCCCCTTAGGGACAATGTAGCCGGCCCAGCGCAGGGTAGAGAAAATCTGATCAACCAGACCGGGTTCGTCCACCATAATATACTCGCTCGGCTGAAGATTTGCCGCCGAAGGGGCCAACCGGGCCGCGTTAATCAACTTCTCCAGAATCTCCCGGGGAATAGGCTCTTGCCTAAATCGCCTAACAGTTCGCCGCTTACGAATAGCTTCATAAACATTCATTTTATAAAATGCCTTAAATACCTGCATTTTATTGATTACACTGATTAAAGATTTAGTTTATCTGTGTAATCTGCTTTTTAATCTGTGTAATCAAGGGCGGCACTTT
>CAZGXS010000112.1:0-2202 GCA_964529935.1 uncultured bacterium
ATTGATAAGGCGGCCCGGGTAGGTATTCGGCTGGTCGATCTTTTGGACGAGGAAACCTTTCGGGAAAAATTAGAGATAAATTTAGAGGAGAAAAATTACCTCCTGGAGAAGTTTTATAACCAGGAAAAAATAAATTTGCAGAGTATTTTGCAAGAGTATCTTGCTTACGGAGAACAGATTAAAAATTATGTAGGCAATGTTTCCCTTTTTCTCAATCAGGCCTTTGAGGAAGGGAAAAAGGTTCTTTTTGAAGGAGCACAAGGGGCTTTATTAGACATTGATTTCGGTACTTATCCCTATGTTACTTCCTCTAATCCCATCGCCGGAGCGGCAGCTACCGGTTTAGGTATTGGTCCTACCTGGATAAATAAAGTCTTAGGAGTAACTAAAGCTTATACTACCCGGGTGGGAGAAGGTCCTTTTCCTACTCAGTTCTCCTCAGAATTTGAGGAGGGGATGAGGGTGCGCGGTCGGGAGTATGGAGCGACCACTGGTCGGCCGAGAAGATGCGGCTGGTTCGATGCGGTTGTCGTCCGGCATGCCGTGAGAGTAAACGGACTGGATAGTTTAGCCGTTACCAAATTGGATGTCCTGGACGAATTGGAAAAGATTAAAATAGGTGTCGGCTACCGCTATAAAGGTGAACTGCTGAAAGAATTTCCTGCTCTTCTTAAGGTGGTCAGGCAATGCCAACCGGTCTATGAAGAAATGGAAGGTTGGAAAGAAGATACCTCCCAGGCAAGGAATTATGATGAGCTTCCTTTGAGAGCGAGAGCATATCTCCAGCGGATAGAGGAACTCACAAAAACGGATATTTCTCTCATCTCGGTAGGACCGCAGAGAAACCAAACTATCATCCTGAAGAACTTAATACAGTAGGAAAAATTAGCGAGCCGCTAACTCATCTGGTAGAGTACCGGCCTTTTAAGCCGGGTGTGCTGGGTTCGAGTCCCAGGCGGCTCATTATTAAGATATCCCTTCCTACGGTCGGGATAGGATTCAAGGATTCAAGGGAAATTATCAATCTGTGTAATCTATTTTTTTAATCTGTGTAATCAGCATAGGATTGAAAATCCTATGCTAAATGCCGGAGGTGGGAATTGAACCCACATGAGGTTGCCCTCAACGGTTTTTGAGACCGCCGCGTATGCCTATTCCGCCACTCCGGCTGCGCATATTATAGCAGGAAATGCTGACCTCTGTCAACGAAGTTGTAAGCAGTAAGTTTAATAACTCAACTGAATATTTTGTTTGCATAATCTGTTTTTTTTGAGTTTTTCTTACCACTTACTTGATTTGCGAGGAGGTGAATAAAGATGGCTGACGAAAAAAAGGACTTGAAAGAAGAAGTGATTGGGGATATCAAGAAGCTCTGGAGTGAGTCCCTAAAAAGCATGAAAAAGTTAGGTGAGGAAGCGGTGGAACTCTCCAAGCGAAGCGAAGGAAAAATAGTAGAAGCTTCCCGGAAGTTAGGGAAGGATGCCACTGTGATGGCCAGGAGAGGAGAGGAGAAGTTAATTGGCGTTTCCCGAATGGGGAAACTTAGCTTAGATGTCCTGGGCCTGAAAAAAAAGAAAGAAAATAAGCTTAAGGAAATAGGAGGCAAGGTTTATCTTACCGGCCCTGAGAAGGTGGACCAAACTTTACTGAAAAAACTCTGCCGGGAAGCAAAAAAGATAGATGGTGAAGTCAAGAAGAAGGAGAGGGAAGTCAAAACCTTGAAGAAGATGCTTAAAGGACCTTCCCAGTCAGGTAAAAAGAAGAAATAGATGAACACGGAGGGACGGGCATATTTACCGGTGAGTTCTGCGATTTGTAGTGGCAAAGCTTGCTTTGCCTTTAATGCCGAGCACCCTATACCCTTACGGGCACAAGCGGGCACAGGCAAGCTCGGCCACTACATCTCTAACACACCGGTGTTGACTGAGTATTTACAAATCAATTACTCTCAAGAGGTTTTTCACCCCGGGGAGGGCCGAGAATCTCGGAAAGAATCATTCCCTGGCGAACGGTGGAAATATCTAGGGTGCCCAGTAAAGGCAATCTTACCTCTTCCCTTTTTTCCCGCGGTCTCACCTGGTAAACCGACTCTTTTACCGGAGGAGGAACTATTATTTCCTCCTCTATCAGGGGAGGTGGAGGTGCAGAGCATTCAGAGCATTCTAGGACAGCCACTAGATAATATCTTGGCAACCAACCATC
>CAZGXS010000113.1:0-2202 GCA_964529935.1 uncultured bacterium
AGTTGTCGATAGATTGGTGATAAAATCGGGGATCAGAAGCCGCTTAGCCGATTCCCTGGAAACAACCCTTAAGCTTAGTTCCGGATTAGCCCTGATAGTTAGTGACCAGAAGACAGAAGACAGAAAACAGAAAAAGACGAAGGACAAGAAATCACCCCCACCCTTACCCTCTCCCATTACCCCAAAGGGCACAAGCAAGGGAGAAGGGTTAAAGTTGGGGGAATTTTTATTGAGCGAGCAGTTCTCCTGTCCTCAGTGTGGCATTTCTTATGGAGAAATTGCCCCACGGATGTTTTCCTTCAACAGCCCTTATGGAGCCTGTCCTACCTGCGATGGTTTGGGGACAAAAATGGAAATAGACCCCGAGCTGATTATTCCCGATAAAAGTAAATCTCTCCATGAGGGAGCCATTGAAGCTTGGCGACGGGGAGGGAAGCAGCTCTTTCTTTATTACCGCTGGATGTTACGTTCTTTGACTAATCACTACAATATTGACCTGGATATTCCTTTTGAGAAACTTAACAAGAAACATCAGCAGCTTATCCTTTATGGCTGCGGAGGAGAGAAGACAAAATCAGGCCGTCGGAGGCGGAAGGACTGTCGCCAGAAAAGTGAATTTGAAGGAGTCATTCCTAACTTAGAGCGGAGGTTTCGGGAGACGGAGAGTGATTATGTTAAGGAGATTATTCTTCAATTTATGAGTTTTCTCCCTTGCTCTTCTTGTAAGGGAGCCCGGCTTAAGCCGGAAAGTTTAGCCATTAAGATAGACAATAAATCCATTGCCGAAGTAACGGCATTCTCTATTGATCGCGCTCAGGAGTTTTTTGCCCATTTGCAATTTTCCGGGGAGAAGAAGCGCATAGCCCGGGAGGTAGTCAAAGAGATTAGAGAGAGATTAAGTTTTTTAAGCAATGTGGGTCTGGATTATCTCACTCTGGCCCGGGTTACCGGGACGCTTTCCAGCGGCGAGGCGGAGAGAATTCGTCTGGCCACTCAGATTGGCTCAGGATTGGTAGGAGTGCTTTATATTCTTGACGAACCGAGTATCGGCTTGCACCAGCGAGATAATCGCCGTCTTCTTCGTACCCTGACCCATCTGCGCGATCTGGGCAATACTGTCATTGTTGTAGAGCACGATGAGGCTACCATTAGGCTGGCTGATTTTATTATTGATATGGGCCCGGGAGCGGGAAATGAGGGAGGCCGGGTGATTGCCTCAGGGACACTTAAAGATATTCTCAATTCTCCCTCTTCTCTTACCGGACAGTATCTCCGGGGTAGGCTAAAAATTGCTATCCCGGAGAAGAGACGCCTCCCGGCGGGAAAATTTTTAGAGATTAAAGGGGCGCGGGAGAACAATCTAAAGAATATTAATGTTAAAATACCCCTGGGGGTTTTTACCTGTGTTACCGGCGTTTCCGGTTCGGGGAAGTCAACCCTGATTGAAGAAATATTGTATAAATCTTTAGCTAAGAAACTCAATCGGGCGCGAATGAAACCGGGAGCACACGACGCCATTGAGGGAATAGAAAATTTAGATAAAATAATTGTCATTGACCAGGCTCCCATCGGAAGAACCCCCCGTTCCAACCCGGCCACTTATACAGGAGCCTTTACCTTCATACGGGAGCTTTTCTCCCGCCTTCCGGAGGCGCGGATGCGCGGTTATCAGCCGGGCCGTTTCAGCTTTAATATCAAAGGGGGGAGATGTCAGGCTTGTCGAGGAGATGGAATTATTAAAATCGAGATGCATTTCCTTCCTGATATCTATGTTCGCTGTCAGGAATGTAAAGGGAAGAGGTATAATGAAGAGACGCTGAAGGTCTGCTATAAAGGAAGAAATATTGCCGAGGTTCTGGAGATGATTATTGAAGAGGCTTTGAGTTTTTTCAAGAATATCCCCCGAATAAAGAATATCCTCCAAACTCTCTCTGATGTCGGTTTAGGGTACATCAAGCTGGGGCAGTCGGCTCCTACCCTTTCCGGAGGGGAGGCTCAGAGAGTGAAATTATCCAGCGAACTTTCCCGACGGGGAACAGGGAAGACTTTATATATTCTGGACGAACCCACCACCGGCCTCCATTTTGCTGATGTTCAAAAACTTCTTGATGTCCTCTTCCGCCTGACGGAGACCGGAAACAGCGTTCTGGTTATCGAACACAACCTGGATGTCATCAAGACCGCCGATTATATCATTGACCT
>CAZGXS010000114.1:0-2176 GCA_964529935.1 uncultured bacterium
TCACTCCTCCTACTTATCTGGGAGCCCTCGAGGGAATCACCCGTAATGTAGTTATGGATTTGGCTAAGGAACTTGGCCTAAAAGTAGAGGAAGGTATCTTCACCCGGCATGAGCTCTATAATGCTGAGGAGTGCTTCCTCACCGGGACGGCGGCGGAGATCATCCCGGTGGTTAAAGTGGATAAGCGAATCATCGGTTCCGGGAAACCCGGAAAGATTACCGGACAACTTTGCCAGGCATTCCGGAAGTTAACGGCCAGGGAAGGGGTACCTATTACAAGTTAGCTCCCTATGGTCGCAACTTGAATTGTAAATTGAAGATTGTAAATTGAAGATTGAAGATTGAAGATTGAAGATTTTAAAATGGAAAACACCAGGCTTAAACCTTTGGCTTGTTTTTATAAATTTGCAATTTAATATTTACAATTTGCATTTTACAATTACGAGCGGAGCGAGTTAATTATGCTTTGTGAGCTATGCAATAAAAACGGGGCTACGGTTCATTATACGGAGATAATTAATAATGAAACGGCTGAAATGCATCTCTGTGAGGACTGCGCCCGGGAAAAGGGGGCGCTGATTAAGCCTCAGTTTCCTTTAGCCGATCTTTTGGCCGGACTTGCTGATTTTCAGGTTCCCTCAACGGTAGAGAAAGGAAGATCCTGGAAATGTCTTCGTTGTGGTCTTACTTATACCGGTTTCCGTAAGAGTGGGCGGTTGGGTTGCGGTCAGTGTTATTATACTTTTAAGGATGGCTTAACTTCACTTCTTAAAAGGGTGCACGGGTCGAGCGAGCATGTGGGAAAGGTTCCTGCCTTAGCCGGTAGAGAGGCAGGAGTTAGTCATGTCCTCAGGGGATTGCGGGAGAGGCTCCATCAAGCCATTCAGAAGGAAGAGTTTGAGGAAGCGGCTACATTGCGAGATCGGATAAAGGAGATGGAAAAGCAGGAGCGAAGGGGATGAAATTAGATGATTTAGTTCATCAGACCAGTGAATGGCTGAAGGGACAGGGACCGAACTCCGAGATCGTGATATCGAGTCGGGTGAGATTAGCTCGAAATATAGATGGAATACCTTTCTCCCACCGGGCCTCAGCGGAGAAACAAGGGGAGGTTATCTCTCGGGCTCGTCCGGCTATAGAGTCAAAACCATTTCTTAGAAACTCTTCTTTCTTCGATCTAAGCGAGCTCAGTCCTCTCGATTGTCAATTCTTAAGGGAAAGACGCTTGATTAGCCATGAGCTGGCCGAGAGCAAGGGAGTAAGAGCTGTTGTTGTCGGCGATCGGGAACTCATCAGCATTATGATTAATGAGGAGGATCATCTACGATTACAAGCTATTGGGTCGGGATTGCAATTGATGGACACCTGGCATCTAATAGATAGAATAGAGAGCGAGTTGGATGCCAAGCTCAAATTTGCCTTCTCCCGGGAGTGGGGATACTTAACCGCTTGCCCGACCAATGCCGGGACGGGGATGAGGGCTTCGGTGATGCTCCACCTGCCCTCTCTGGCGCTCACCAGGCAGATCGGTAAAATTCTTCAGGCGATTACTAAATTAGGGCTGGTGGCGCGGGGCCTGTATGGTGAGGGGACAGAGCCCCTGGGAAACTACTTCCAGATCTCCAATCAGGTTACCCTGGGGCTAACGGAAGAGGAGATCATTGATAACATCGAACGGGTTATTAAACAGATCATCGGTCATGAGGAAAATGCTCGTAAAATTCTTCTTGATAAAGAGGGCAAGAAAGAGTTTTTGGAAGATAAAGTCTTTCGGGCTTATGGTATCTTAAAGAATGTGCGCATTATTGATTCAGCGGAGACCATAAATCTCCTTTCTGCTCTGCGTCTGGGGGTTGACTTAGGGCTGACCAAGGATATAAACCGTCAGGTCCTCAACGAGCTTTTAATCATTACCCAGCCAGCTCATCTCCAGAAGCGGGAAGGGAAGGCTCTCTCTCCGGCCGAGCGGGATGTGAAGAGGGCGGAGTTGATTAGAGAGAAACTATGTAAGTAGACAGTTAGACAGGATACGGGATACAGGATGAACCGTTAGACTGTCAACCTGGTATTTAATCTGTCAGACTGTCAAACTGATAACTTAGACTGTCAAACTGATATTTCACGGAGGTTAATTATGTTTAATAGATTTACAGAGAGAGCCAGACGGGTGATCGTT
>CAZGXS010000115.1:0-2133 GCA_964529935.1 uncultured bacterium
TGAACTTTTATTCTCTCTTCCCTGGCCACTTCCTCGGCAAGGGTAATCAATTTGCGGTCGTAGGCTTCGGACATATCTGGAAAGCGCGGACCCAGTCTCTCATCGTTAACTCCGATAAGAGGACTATCCCCCATAAGGTTTATATGGTCGCTGATAAGCATCAAATCTCCCGCTTCAAAGAGAGGATTCATCCCTCCCGCGACATTGGAGATAATCAGGGCCTTCGCCCCCAAACGCTTCATCACCCTGACCGGGAAGGCAACTTCCTCCAGGGAATAACCCTCGTAACGGTGAAACCTCCCCTGCATAGCCACTACCGATTTTCCCCCAATAGTTCCCAGGGCTAACTGTCCGGCATGACCAATGACGGTAGAGATGGGAAAATTCGGAATTTGAGGGTAGGGAATAATTTCTTTATCCCCGATTTCATTGGCCAGAGCTCCCAGTCCCGTACCTAAAATTATCGCCACTTCGGGCTTGATTTTAGTTTTCGACTTAATGAAATCCGCAGCCTCTTCCACTCGTTTCCTCAAATCAGTCATCGCCTCAATTCCTTCGCCCTCTCAGCTGCCGCTCGGACGCCCTCGGCAAGAATGTCTCTAAGTCCTTTTTCCTTAAATACCCTGAGGGCCGCTTCCGTCGTCCCCCCAGGGGAAGCGACCGTCTCTATTAAGGCCGAAAATTTCTCTCCCGTCTCTATAGCCATCCTCACTGCTCCCAGGACAGTCTGACTAACGAGTCTTTGCGCCAGGTCGGATGATAACCCTTCCTTCACCCCCGCTTCCACCAAACTTTCCATAACGGCGAATACATAAGCCGGTCCACTGCCACTGAGGGCCGTTACCGCCCCCATCAGTTCTTCAGCAACTTCAACGGTTTCTCCTACCCCCTGAAAAAGCTCCTCAGTTATTTTTTCCTCCTCTTCCCCCGCAAACTTACCCCGGGATATAGCTGTCATCCCCTCCCCAATTAAGGCCGGGGTGTTGGGCATCACTCTAACTACCGGGATATCCTTTCCCAAGTGTCCCTCTATGTATCCTATCGTTATCCCCGCGACCAGGGATATAATCAGCCGGGGAGGTTTGCCTGAAGCAGGAGAAGACAGGCCTTGAAGAAGTCCAGCAATATCTTCTAAGATCCTCTCTATATCTTTCGGCTTAACGGCCAGAATCAGAATATCAGATTTGACAACTACCTCAGGGTTATCCCTGGCCAGGGTAATCCCTATCTTACTCATAAAACCCAATTTATCTTTATCAGGATCGCTAACGATTATATTCCGAGGTTCGACGCTTCCTTTCTTTAAGAGACCTTTTATAAGAGCCCGCCCCATATTGCCGGCTCCGATAAATCCAATTTTTTTATCCTTTATCATTATTTTTTCTAATCCCTTGGGCCGAAGAGGGCGCTGCCAATACGAACCATATTGGCTCCTTCTTCAATAGCTACTTCAAAATCCTGGCTCATCCCCATGGATAGATATCTCATCTCTACATTGTTTAGCTGGCCAGACTTTATCTTCTCGCTAAGAGACTTAAGCTTACGAAAATGGGGCCTGGACTGCTCCGGGTCAGCGGTGAAGGGAGTCATAGTCATAAGCCCCCGTATTCTTAGATTCTTCAACTTAGAGACTACTTCCAAAAACTCGCTTATCTCATCTATCCCCAGACCGAATTTCGCTTTTTCTCCGGATAGATTTACTTCCACCAGTAGGTCTATCTTTTTTTGAAGAAGGCCCGCCCGCTTATCTATCTCTTTAGCCAAAGGCAGGGAATCGACGGAATGGATGAGGTCAAAGAGCTGGAGGACCTTCCCCACCTTATTTCTTTGCAGGTGTCCAATCATATGCCAGCAGGGAACACCAGCCGCGAGCGGGTCGGAGCTAAGCTCTTGGTATTTGGCCAGGGCCTCCTGCACCCGATTCTCTCCGATATGACGCACGCCAGCCTCGAGCGCTTCCCGAACACGAGCAATCTCAACCGTCTTAGTCACTGCTACCAGTTCTATCTCTCCGGCATTTCGCCCGGCTTTTTCCGCTGCTCGGGACATCCGTTCTTTAATCAGTTTAAGCCTATCTCTTACTTTTTCCATTACCAATCGCCAGTTGTATGTCCTCCACCTTAGTCATCACTA
>CAZGXS010000116.1:0-2086 GCA_964529935.1 uncultured bacterium
AACCGCCTGTCTGAGCTGAGGGTCTAAAAGCTCTTCCTTTTCAGGATCTTCTTCTCCCACCTCATTCACTCTCTTTTCAACGATAATATCAGGAACAATTCCCTCATCTTCTATGGAGCGTCCCTGAGGAGTAAAATATTTAGCCGTGGTCAATCTGAGAACCGAGCCATCGCCGAGAGGGATGAGCGTCTGAACCGAGGCTTTACCGAAGGTCTCTGTTCCAATGATTATGCCCCTCTTCCAGTCCTGAATAGCCCCGGCAACAATCTCGGAAGCACTGGCGCTGGCACCATCAACCAGGACTATCAGAGGATGGTCGAAATAAGGTTCCTCCCGGGCGAAATAATCACGCTTGCTTGCAGCCGTTCGTCCCCGGGTAGAAACGATCTTGTTTCCCGGAGAAAGAAATTTATCAGCCACGGCTACCGCCGCCCCCAGAAGGCCACCAGCATTTCCTCGCAAATCTAAAATCAGCCCTTCCATACCTTCACCCTCTAATTTCCGCAGGGCCTCTCCCAGTTCCCTTCCCGTATCCTCTCGGAATCCGACCAGGCGAATATAACCGATCCCTTCCTCAATTATCCGGGCATCCTGGATGATAGGTAATTCAATTATTTCTCGGGTAAGAGTGATCTCGGGCAACGTTTCCCGATTGCGTACCACGGTAATAGTTACCGAAGTTCCTTCCGGCCCCCGCAGTTTTTTTACCGCTTCCATGAGGATCATATCCTTCGTCGATTTATCTCCTATCTTGATAATAATATCCTTAGCCTGGATACCGGCTCTCCAGGCCGGCGTTTCTTCCAGGGGAGAAATAACCGTGAGGAAATTATCCTTCATGGTGACGACCATCCCTAAGCCTCCGAAGTAACCTCGGGCCTGTATCTGCAGCTCCCTGAAGAGATCCGGATCCATAAACTGACTGTGGGGATCCAGAGAGGCAAGCATTCCTCTCAAGGCCCCATGAATCAGTTTCTGGGTATCTACTTCCTCTACATGCTGCTCCTGGATAATCTCCAGGGCATCGGCAAAAAGCCTCAGCTGATCAAAGAGGCTATCGCTTCTAGCGAAAGTCTCGCCTCTCCCGGATAGAATAATAAAAATAATCAGGATACTTTTTATTAGCCATTGACGATATCTCATCTTCCCACCCTCCCCGGTATAATGTTTATTATACCTGTATTATAATCCAGGCAACCATAGGCTAAAACAAGTTTTCTGACAGCCTATTTTACTCTATCATAAAGCCAAAGCAATGTCAACTTTTGAAGGAGATATAGAACTTTTATATAAAATGCATTAAATACTTGCATTTTATTGAGGACACCGATTAAAGGCGGTTTATGTCCTCCTTGAACCTTTGAATTCTTAGCTTCGAAAGAGCGTATCTTGGAGCCTGGGTTGTATCCCGACAGTTAAAGCATGCTTATAGGGTCAATGTCGAGGGATATCTTTACTTTGCCTGAAGTTGATTTTTGCAGTTGAGTCAGGCTTTCTTTAGCCGCATCCCGTATCTGGCAAACCTTATCTCCTTTAAGGATGATCTGCCAACGCCAGCGGGAGTAAAGACGAGGAATAGGAGCCGATACCGGACCGAGGACTTCTATCCCCTCCTCTCCTCTTGCCTTTAAGATTTCTCCTAATCTTTGTGCTACTTTCAGCAAACGTTCCTGGTCCGAACTTTGGATAGTAATGTTAACTAAATGCTTAAAAGGGGGGTAGTCAAGTTCCTGGCGGAACTTTATTTCTTGCCGATAGAAAGCATCGTAGTCATGAAGACGAGCGGCCTGAATGCTATAATGTTCGGGGTTATAGGTCTGAACAATTACTTGTCCGTTAGTATCACCTCGCCCGGTTCTACCGGCTACCTGAGTAAGAAGCTGAAAAGTGCGTTCACTCGCCCGGAAATCAGCTAAATTTAAGGCCGTATCAGCAGAAACCACTCCTACTAAAGTTACCCGAGGGAAATCCAGCCCTTTGGCAATCATCTGAGTCCCAATCAAAATATCAATGTCCTGTTCCTGAAAAGAGCTAAGTATCCGAGCATGCGCCCCTTTTTTTGTTACCGTATCAGAATCCATCCGGA
>CAZGXS010000117.1:0-2065 GCA_964529935.1 uncultured bacterium
ACAAAGGCACAAAGGCACAAAGGAAAAATAAGGGCCAATACTTGCAGTTTTTTTTAGGTTTTTTTAACTCTGTGCCTTTGTGCCTCAGTGCCTGTTCCGCACCGAAGGTGCGTTAACTTTTAGAAGGAGTCATATTATAGCTATCATTAATAAGGCCAAGGTATCGATAGGGTTAGATATTGGGTTTAACTCGATAAAAGTGGTGGAATTGAGAAAAGGGAGAGAAGGAATTGAGTTGACTCAAGCTCGCCTAATTGAGATTTCCCCGGCCCCGGGCGATGAGAAAGCCGAGGAAAAGAAGAGGATTAAAGAAGCTTTGGAGAAAGCTCTGGCGGGGGTGGGGGCAACGAAGGGAAAAACTATATCCATAGCTGCCCATAGCTCCTCGGTTTATATCCGCTATGTCAAGCTCCCTCCGGTTGATACCACCCGGATTACTCAGATAGTTAACTACGAAGCTCAACAGCAAATCCCCCTTCCCCTTGAGGAAGTCATCTGGGATTATCAGATTTTGAAAAAGAAAGCAATGGATATCAATGTGGTATTGGTAGCTACGAAATCGGAATTAATCAAGAAGCTTTTGGAAGATGTAGCTGCCTTCCGGATGGAGCCGGAAATAGTTGACTACAGCCCTTTAGCCTCTTATAACTGTCTTAAGTTTAACCAGGAGTTATTAGAAGAGGAAACATCGATTCTCCTTGATATAGGAGCTAAGTCAACAGAGATGAGTATCGAACGGGAAGGACATCTTTGCTGGACAGGGAGCATTCCCATTGGAGGCTATGATCTTACCCAGGCCATCCAGCGGAGTTTCGAGCTGAGCTTTGCGGAAGCAGAGAAGCTGAAAAGGGAAGAGACAATCGATTTAGGGAATGAAGAGAAAAAATTTACCCAGGCAATTACTCCTCTTCTCTCCCGTTTGGTGAGCGATATAGAGCGTTCCTTAGCCTTCTTTCAGGCAGAATTAGAAGGAGTAACCATTAAAACGACTATTAATCGGATATTGCTAAGTGGCGGAGGAGCTAAATTAGCTAACCTGGATAAGTTTTTAGAGAAGGAGCTGGGGATAGAGGTGAGGAAAGTTTCTCCTTTAAGGAATATCCATCTCTCCAACGGTTTTCCCTTCTCCGGTCAGGAGACTTGTTTTCCTGTAGCTATTGGTTTGGCCCTTCGTCCCCTTATCAAATGTGCCAGCGAAATTAGCTTGCTTCCTCTGGAGATAGTTAGGAAAAAGGAATTCCAGAAGAAGAAAGGAGATTTTATCCTCTCTTTTGTCCTGGCTATCTTAATTGCGGCTATGGCTTATGCTTTTGCCATCCGGGACTACAATTTAGGGAAGAACCGATTGGAAATTATTGAAGAGGAGTTAGAGAAATATCAGAGATATGAGGAACCAATAAGGATGCTTAGAGGAGAAATAGAAACAAGCACCGAGAAGTTAGAAGCCTTGAGGGATTTAGCCAGTGGGAAAGCATTCTGGCTGGATACTCTCTTAGAATTGAGCCGACTCCTTCCCGAGGGGGTTAAGTTGAACAGTTTCTTTCAAGAAGAAGGAATTTTAATCCTAACGGGGGAGGCGCCTACTATTCCGGTTATCGGCGACCTTGTCCTTCAATTAGAGACTTCCCCTCTTTTTGGAAGGGTAGAGGCAGGAACTCCGGTGAGAGTAGTAATAGAAGAGGAGAGATTCTTCCAGTTTAGCCTTCGGGTTTCCCTGGAATTTTTTCCTTTCCCCCGGGAGGAAGTGGAGGTCCCTGTCCCGGAATAATGTCAAATATGTAAAACGTATTAAATGCTTGCATTTTATTCATTACACAGATTTTATAAAACGAGGACGCCGATTAAAGACGGTTTATGTCCTCTATGCTTTTTAATCTGTATAATTATAGATGATGTGCAATTATTTATTAAGCTACATATAGAATATGAAAGAAAGGTCTGAGGGGACTGTCCCCAATGGAGGAGAAAAAAATGACTTTTCTAAAAAAACATCCTTTATTGATAGTTAGCCTTTTGCTGGTGGTTGTCTGTCTTGGCCTCTACCTCTTCTTAGTGAAACCGGTTA
>CAZGXS010000118.1:0-2041 GCA_964529935.1 uncultured bacterium
TATCAAGCTCATTAAACAGAAAGAATATGTTTATCCAAAAACTTACTGTAGGACCGTTAGAGTCCAACTGTTATTTAGTGGCGGATGAAGAAACTCGGGAAGGAATCATCGTTGATCCTGGAGGGGAAGGAGAGGGGATATTAAAAGCAGTGAAACGAGAAGGAATAGTTCCCCGTTACATCATCAACACCCATGGGCACATTGATCATATTGGAGCCAACAGTTATCTCAAAAGAGAAATAGAGGAGATCAAGCTCGGCATCCACGAGGCCGATGCCCGGATGCTCATTAATGCGAACGAGAACTTATCAAATTTTGCCGGAGGAGGGCTCACCTCTCCTCTTGCTGATTTCTTCCTCAAGGGGGGAGACGAAATAACCCTGGGAAAGATACATCTACAGGTTATTCACACTCCGGGCCATACGCCAGGAGGAATCTGTCTTCTCGGAGAGAGAGAGGTTTTTACCGGCGATACCTTGTTTGCCGGTTCGGTAGGAAGAACTGACTTTCCCAGGGGCTCAATGGAGCTATTAATGAAAAGCCTGAGGGAGAAGCTGATGGTTCTGCCGGAGGAGACCGTTATCTATCCCGGCCATGGAGAGTCATCCACTATCGGTAGAGAAAAAGCAAGCAATCCTTTCCTACAATAATTTGGACGCAGGTTTTAGCAAGATTAACACAGATAATAATTATTTTTTAGAGCATTGGGAAAGTCCACACATCTAGTAATTAGCCCAACAAATTAAGCAGCTACAGTTCATCTTTAGTAGTTGCCCAATTTATTGGGCTTTGTGGGTACAAATTTTTTTCTTTACATCAGGAAACTTATCTGGTAATATTTTAACATTATGATAAAAATCACCAAGGTAAAAGGGCGAGAGATACTGGATTCCCGGGGCAACCCTACGGTGGAAGTTGAGGTAACCGTCGAGGGCGATGTCCAGGGAAGGGCTGCGGTTCCTTCGGGAGCTTCTACGGGCGAACACGAGGCCTGGGAGCTGCGGGATGGAGATAAATCCCGCTATCTGGGGAAAGGGGTAAAAAAAGCCGTTGGCAATATCAATGAAATTATCGGTCCCCAGATTCAGGGTAAAGATGCTCGAGACCAAGCAGCTATTGACAATCTCATGATTCAGCTTGATGGGACGGATAATAAGTCAAGATTAGGGGCTAATGCTATTCTGGGAATATCCTTAGCTGTGGCTAAAGCGGCTGCGGCTGCTTCCCGTCAGCCTCTTTATCGTTATTTAGGAGGAAAGGAAGCGCGGGAATTGCCCGTTCCGATGATGAATATTATTAACGGCGGGTCCCATGCCGATAATAATATTGACCTTCAGGAATTTATGGTTATGCCGGTGGGGGCGCAAAGCTTCTCTGACGCCCTGCGCATGGGAGCGGAAATATTCCACAACCTAAAGGCCGTCCTCCAGAAAAAAGGTTGTTCGACTGCCGTGGGAGACGAGGGGGGATTTGCTCCGCATCTTCACTCCAACGAGGAAGCTATTATAGTTATTCTGGAAGCCATTAAAATTAGCGGCTATAAGGCTGGGAAGGATGTTTACCTGGCCCTGGATCCAGCCGCCAGCTCTTTCTATAGCGAAGGAAAATATAATCTTTCTTCCGAACCTCAGCCTAAGAAATCCGCAGAGGAGATGATAGATTTCTATGAGAGCTGGGTAGCTAAATACCCTCTTATCTCCATTGAGGATGGACTTTCCGAGGACGACTGGGAAGGGTGGAAGAAATTGACCGATAGGTTAGGGAAAAAAGTCCAGATCGTTGGAGATGATCTATTCGTCACTAATGAGAAGCGGCTGAAAAGGGGACTTGAAGAAGGAGTCGCCAATTCCATCCTGATTAAAGTGAATCAGATCGGCACTTTGACCGAGACCCTAAACACCATAAAATTAGCTCAAAAATCAGGATATACCGCTGTTGTCTCCCATCGTTCAGGAGAAACGGAAGACACTACCATTGCTGACATTGCCGTAGCTACCAATTGCGGGCAGATAAAGTCCGGGTCCCTATCCCGAACGGATAG
>CAZGXS010000119.1:0-2039 GCA_964529935.1 uncultured bacterium
AGGGCATAATCCGCAGATGATAAAGTAAGCTCATCAGGGCGGAGAAAAAGATAATAAGATTTCTCGTCGTTTCGCTCCTCGAAATGACAATATGGGCGTGAACGGTTAGGAAAATTCCCTTAAGATAGATTATCAATAGTTACCCGACAGCGGGGAAGAGAGTTAAGGAAGGATTTCCCGTAAGAACGGGTGAGGAGACGGCTATCAAGAATAACGATGAGGCCGCGGTCTTCTTGATGGCGAATTAGCCGGCCAAATCCTTGCTTTAGCCTGATGACGGCTTCGGGAAGGCTATATTCCCGAAAGGGGTTCCCTCCCCTTTCCTTTATGTCCTCAATCCTGGCCTCGGTCAAAGGATGGTTGGGGACATCAAAGGGGAGTTTGGTAATAATGACACTGCTCAGGGATTCCCCTGGTACATCCACTCCGGCCCAGAAACTGTCCGTCCCAAAAAGGACGGAGTTAGTGTCTGCCCGGAACCTTTCCAGCATGAGGTGGCGGGGAATGCCCTCTCCCTGCCGGAAGGAGTTAATTCCCTGGCTTATCAAGAAAGGCTGAAGGGCCTGGTAAACATCATTCATAAGTTTGTAGTTAGTAAAGAGGACGAAAGCTTTCCCAGCGGTCAACTGGAGATAATATTTTACCTTTTCAATAAGCTGAGCCCGATATTTTTCTGCCTCCCGCTGGGGATCAGGCATCTTCTTCACCAGGTAAAGTTGCACCTGTTTTTCATAATTGAAGGGCGAGCCCACCTCCAGCTCCAGGGGGTTTTCCAATCCCACCCTATCCTTAAGATAACCAAAAGAACCGTCTATAACCAGGGTAGCGCTGGTCATAATGACGGTAGGGATTTTCCCAAAGAGTTCTTTTTTCAACTCTGAACTGATATTTATGGGGGAAGATTTAAGGACGACTCGCTTAAATCTCTTCCCTCCTTTCTCTAACCAGTAAACATGATCTTTGAGCGTTTGGCTGAGGAAGGCATTTAGTTCGTCGGTCAGGTTTCTACATCTCCTCATCCAAGAAGTAATTTCCAGTTCCTCGTCTTTGTTCTTTGCTGTGGCCCTCAGTTCTTTTAAAGAGGCATAGATCTTCTTCAGGGGCTCATCCAGGTAATTGGGGAAGGGGTGGGGCTCCCGAATTCTCCTGATAGAAGAATCGGTTTCTTCCATAGACCTGAAAATATCCTCAAAGAAAAGAGCCGACTGAACTCGGGCCTGGTCCACATATTCTAAGAGCTTTTCGGCCCCCAGATAAACGAGAAATCCCTTTTTTTTCTTCTGGTAGTAAAGGGAATCCAGAAAATACTTAACCCGATAATTACTAATTTCTACCCCCAAATAATCGCTGGCCACCGATTCTATATTGTGAGCTTCGTCCAGAATGATATATTTACAGGGGGGCAGGAAGCTCGACTCCGTCTTCTTTAAAGCCAGGTCGGAGAAAAAGAGGTGATGATTAACAATGAGCAGGTGGGCTTCCTGCATCTTCTTCCTCATCCTCTGAAAGAAACAGTTATCCCGGTAGGAACATTTCTTTCCCAGACAGTTGTCATGCTCCGAGCAAACCTTAGCCCAGATGTGCTTGGAGGGTTGTCTTTTGAGGTCGGAGAGGCTGCCATCCTGGGTTCCCTTAAGCCAGTTAGCGAGCATTTTCAAATCCCGGGCATTTTCTTTGGCAGCAAACAAATCCTCTCCTTCATCTTGTAGCTCCCTTTCCCAGCGCCGCAGGCAGAGATAGTTGGAACGACCTTTGACCAGGACTGCCTTAAAAGAGAAGGGTAGGGCATTTTCAAGGAAAGGGAGATCTCTTTTAAGAAGCTGTTCCTGGAGGTTGATGGTATGGGTGGAAACGATGACCTTTCCCGAGGTGGAGACGGCATAGCGGATAGCCGGGACCAGATAGGCAAAGCTCTTGCCCACTCCCGTTCCAGCTTCAACTATGAGGTGCTTCTCTTCATCCATAGCCTTAACCATAGCCTCGGCCATCTGGAGTTGTTGAGGACGGTATTCGTAAGCAGGCAAATTTTTGGAAATAAG
>CAZGXS010000120.1:0-2030 GCA_964529935.1 uncultured bacterium
TAGACAGAAATCCCACCAGAGGAATGTTAAAGAAGATAACTGCAGATAGAAGAGCGGTCCGGGAGTTGAAATAATGCCGAGCAAAGGAATAGATAGCAACCGCAGTGAGGAGACCGAAAGAGAGATGAATTAGTTTAGCCAATATCTCTCCTCCTGCAACTCCCCGGAGAAGAAGACTTAGAAGATAAAGCATCTGCAGAGTGAAAGGGAAATTAGAATAGACCTGGTAGGGAAGATAAACAATTGCCCCTCGACGAATGAACTCTAAAGGAAACGCCAGGTGATAAGAGAGGGTATCGTAATTGAGGGGAGGAGCAAGAGCGCCAATAAGAGCCGTTACCAGAGTAAGAGCTAAGAGCGTCCAGAGAGCGAAGGAGAGGATGCGAGAGGGGCATTCCCGTTCTTCTTGAGTATAGTTTACTCCGGACACAAAAGGCGGGATAGGGTCTTTCCTGATGGTGCGAAAGAGAGTCCTTAGCTCGGGGAGGGCAATGAGCATTAATAGGCCTACCAATCCATAAGCTACCAGAGGATAAAGGAGCCCGCCCAGTCCCAGACCCAGAACTAAATAGGCCAAAGCTCCCCACCCCAGAGCCAGGGAGAAGACAATCTCCTCAAGGAAGGAATTGAACCCTACCCCTAAGAGCCTCCAGATCTTTCTTCCCAGACCGTAGCCGATCAATCCCATTACGAGCAGCGGAACTATTTGAATAATTGGCAAATTCTCTTCCTCGCCCTGAAATTTAGGCCCAGGATTTTCAATCCTATGCTGATTACAGGTATAATTTCCCTTGAACCCTTGAACCCTTGAACCCTATCCCGAACGAAGTGAGGGATATCTTGAGGTTAAGTCTAACAAAATTATTCGCCGCTTGTCAAGAAATGCTGTCAAGAAATGCTTGCTTTCTCTGTCAGGAAATGGTATGTTTGTAGAAAGCTCTATAATTACAGATTACAGGGATTATCACCAGATTAGAGAATCTAAAATTTAAAGAAAAAGTTAGATATTAATTCTTTTTCTGTGTCTATCTGGTGAAATCTTGTGGTTTAAAATAAGGTGATATGATGCCCTACTATTACAGGGATAAACCTCAGATGCGTTTCGGCGGGGGATTGACCCCGATGGTGAAACGTTTAATCATCGCCAATATAGCCGTATTTATATTCCAGATTATGTTAAGCAGCCCTGCTTCCCATCAATTTATCAATTTTTTCGGCTTAGTTCCCGCTTCCGTTTTTCGCCAATTGAGGTTCTGGCAATTTTTTACCTATATGTTTCTCCACGGAGGTCTCTGGCACATTTTCATCAATATGTTTGTGCTCTGGATGTTCGGAAGTGACCTGGAAAGAGAATGGGGAGAAAAAAAATTCCTCCGTTATTATTTTATCACCGGCATCGGGGCCGGATTCATCCATTACCTTTCCGCTATTAATTCCCCGATCCCCACCATCGGGGCCTCGGGAGCTATCTTTGGCATCCTGGTTGCTTTTGGGATGACTTTCCCTGAGAGAATAGTTACTCTCTTCGTCTTCTTCGTCTTCCCGATAAGCATGAAAGCGAAACATCTGGTGATGCTCTTTGCTCTTATCCAGATTCTTGCCTACTTCGCCTACGGAGAAGCCGAAGGGGTGGCCCGCTTTGCCCATCTGGGAGGGATGCTCATTGGCTACCTCTATCTGAAGACCGGAAGGAGGGGTTACGGGGAGATGCCTTCCTGGTCTAACCTCGTCTTCCGCATTAGCCAGTGGAGAATCAGGCAGAGGGCCAAGCAGAGGGAGACGAGGGAAAAGGAAGAAGATATTGATACCATCCTGGAGAAGATATCCCGCCAGGGGATGGAGAGCCTTACCTGGAGGGAGAGGAAGATATTGCAGAGGAAATCTAAAGGTTAGCCCTCTACTATCGTTCGTGACTAACTTAATTGCAAATTGAAGATTATAAATTATAAATTAGCCCAATAAATTGGGCAACTACCCTGTGCCCGCCTGTGCCCGTTAGGGTGCCTGTGCCCATTAGGGTATAGGGTATT
>CAZGXS010000121.1:0-2013 GCA_964529935.1 uncultured bacterium
AGAGACCGGTGGGCGAAGCCGGGCAATGGAGCGAAAGCTGCGCGAGGTGGAGCAGTTGCCGGAAGCCGAATCCGCCAGTCTCCTAAAGCTTGAACAGCCAGTGGCAATTGACATCTCTGACGAAGAAGGCAAAGTCAAAATTTAGAATCAAGGGAGCGCAACACTTATCTCTTCTTCGCTGGTTCAGATATTTTCTTTCTTAGAAATCTTTCAGCAGCGGTTAATTTTTGCTAGAGAATGAGAAATATGGATAAAGACAAACTGAAGGAGGTAATCTCCCGTTTTTCTCAGGGGAAAGTGTTAGTGGTGGGTGACCTTATTCTGGACGAATTTGTTCGGGGAAATGTCTCTCGTATTTCCCCGGAAGCTCCCATTCCCATAGTTGAGGTAGTCAAGGAATCTTTTATGCCCGGGGGAGCGGCCAATGTAAGCAATAATGTTCAGAGCTTAGGAGGAAAGGCTTTCTTAAGCGGGGTCATAGGCGCCGATCGGGCGGGAAATATCCTCAAAGAAGAGTTGTCCCGGCAAGGTATAGATACGAGGGGATTAATAGTTGATAAGGGGCAACCGACCACTCTCAAGACGCGTATTATTGCTCACCATCAGCAGGTAGTGCGGGTGGACCGAGAGAAGAAGGGACCTCTGGAAAATTCCACCTTAGAGAAGGTGATAACCTCTTGTCGGGAATTAGCGGATGAGGTTAGCTTTATCGTTATTGAAGATTATGGGAAAGGAGTGGTAACGAGAGAACTTATTCGGGTGCTCAAAGGGCTAAGAGAAAAAACAATTATCGTTGACCCCGGGGTAGGTGCCTTCTCTCCCTATGAAAGTGTGGATATCATTACCCCTAATCGCTATGAGGCGGAGGTAGCCTTAGGGAAGAAGATAGACGACGAAGAAAGTTTGCAAGAGGGAGGAAAGACGCTTCTGGCAAGCCTTAATTGTCAGGCTGTCCTCATCACTCTGGGAGAGGAGGGCATGTGCCTTTTTCAGAGGGAAGATGAGGTCGCCCACATTCCTACGCTGGCCCGGGAAGTTTACGATGTCTCCGGGGCGGGAGATACCGTAGTGGCCACTTTGTCTTTAGCTCTCTCCGTGGGAGCCAGCTTAAAAGAAGCCGCATATCTAGCAAATATGGCGGCCGGTATTGTCGTTGGCAAAGCAGGGACAGCTATGGTGTTAAGGGAAGAATTGGCAAAGATTCTCAATGAGAGTTGAAGCCCAAGGAAAGAAATACCTCCGGCAGAGACGAGCCGTTTTCCTCGATCGGGACGGGACGATAAACGAGGATAAGGGCTACCTGAGCGATATCCGAAATCTAAAGATTATACCCGGGGCAGTGGAAGCGGTCAATCTATTAAAGAAAGAGGGTTTCTTAATATTTATAGTCAGCAATCAATCCGGACTGGCTCGGGGTTTTTTTACCGTGGAGGACCTGGAGCAAATTCATGATGGGATAAGGGAGATTTTTTCCTTTGATGGTATCTACTACTGTCCTCATCATCCAGATGAGGATTGTCCCTGTCGCAAGCCCAAGCCCAAAATGGTTCTGGATGCTGCGGACAAGTTTCGGATAGACCGGGGAAAGTCTTATGTCATTGGGGATGCTCTTGGCGACCTGGAGATGGGCCGTCGGGCGGGATGTAAATCTATTTTGGTCCTCACCGGCAAAGGGAAAGAGACGGAAACTTTGCTCGCGGGGAGTGGTCTGTCCGTGGAATTCATTGCGGAGAGTATCTTGGAGGCAGCTAAGTGGATTGTGCAGGACATTTATAGGGTTCAAGGGGTCCAGGATTCAAGGGTTCAAGTGAAAAGATTAAAAAAACAAACACTTGAATCCTGAGAAACTTTGTGCTCTCTGTGACTAGTTTTAACAATACCAGAGGCAAAGGAAACTTTGTGAGCAAGATAGTTAAGATTGGCGATATATCCGTAGGAGAGGAGCATCCTCTTGTTCTCATTGCTGGGCCCTGTGTCATTGAGAGCGAAGAGATTTGTCTGGAAACGGCCCGG
>CAZGXS010000122.1:0-1970 GCA_964529935.1 uncultured bacterium
GCGGAGCCGAGGAGGAAAAAGAGAATCTATCCGGAATGTCTTTCTCTCCCGGAGAGAAATTGACCTTCCGGGTGATCTATTTTACTCTGCCGGCAGGGACAGTCACTCTGGAAGTGAGGGGAGTAACCTCCTGGGAAGGACATGAGGTTTATCATCTGGTGGCTACGGCTCGCTCTTCGCCTTTATTCTCCCTTTTTTTCCGGGTGAGGAATCGGGTGGAATCTTGGGTGGATAGGGAGACTTTTCTTCCTCATCGTTTTGAGGGGTATCGGAAGGAGGGAGATTATCGAAGCCAGCAGGTTGTTCTATTTGATAGAGATGAAAATTTGGCGATTACTTTTGACCCTCCTAAGGAAAAGGAAACTGAACCGCAAAGGGTCTCTACCCCGGTGCCCCCGCAGGTGCAGGATGCCCTCTCGGCTTTCTACTATCTGCGTTGGCAGAATCTAAAGGTAGGGGAATCTTTCTTCATAGATGTCAATACGGGCCGGAGAAATTACCAGATAGAGGTAGAGGTTATAAGAAGGGAGAGACTTGGGCGGAGAAGGATAGAGACAATTGTAGTCAGGCCCCTCTTGAAACGGGTTGAGATGGGGGGAATTCTGGAGGAAAGAGGAAATATTTATATCTGGCTGACCGATGATAAGAGGAGGCTCCCCGTTCGCATCAAGGCCCAGGTGGCTATTGGCTCGTTGACCATGATGCTCGTGGATGAGGAGTTAATAAAATAAGGTGGTAAGATAAGTGAAAGATAAGATAATCGCCGGATTAAAAGAGAGTTTGCGGGTTAAGGAAGAGCTTCTGAAGAGTCAGGTTGAGGTGATTGTTAAGATAGTGGAGGCGATTATTAGGGCACTAAAAGATGGCGGCAAGGTAATCCTTTTTGGAAATGGAGGGAGCGCCGCCGATGCCCAGCACTTAGCCGCCGAACTGGTGGGGAGGTTTAATTTAGAAAGAAAGGGACTTCCTGCTCTGGCTTTTTCTACTAATACCTCCATCCTGACCTCGGTTGGCAACGACTACTCTTTCGCTCAGGTTTTTGCCCGGCAGGTAGAGGCTCTGGGAAGATCGGAGGATGTGGCCATCGGAATAAGTACCAGCGGAAAAGCTGCCAATGTCATTGAGGGAATCTTAGCGGCCAAAGCGAAAGGTATTTTCACCATCGGATTGACAGGAGGAGAGGGAGGAAAGTTAAGCGAGGTAGTTGACCTGACTCTTATCGTTCCTTCCCTGGATACTGCGCGTATCCAGGAAGCTCACATCACCGTCGGGCATCTCATCTGTCAGTTGGTGGAAGAGGAACTTATAAATGAAGGCACAGAGGCACAGAGGCACAGAGGCACAAAGTTAAAAAATCTAAAAAGTTGCAAGTTAGGTAAAGATATGTGCCAGGTTGTATCCCGGGATGAATTGAAAGAGATTGTGGAAAAGGAAAAAGCGGCCGGAAAGAAAATTGTCTTCACTAATGGTTGTTTTGATTTGGTGCATGTAGGACATGTTCGCTATTTACAGGAAGCTAAGGGGAAGGGAGACCTGCTCATCGTAGCTGTGAACAGCGACCAGTCGGTAAGAAAGTTAAAAGGGGAAGGAAGGCCCCTCGTCCCGGAGAAAGAGCGGGCCGAGATTATCTCTGCTTTTGCCAGCGTAGATTATGTGGTTATATTTCCTGAGGAGACCCCCGCCGGGATTATAGATGTTTTAAGGCCTGATATTCTCATTAAGGGAGGAGATTACCGGAAAGAGGATATCGTAGGACGGGAAACAGTAGAGGTAGGGGGGGGAGAAGTAATTACTGTTTCCCTGAGCAAAGGGCATTCCACAAGGGGTTTTTTGGAGAAGATACGGAAATCAGATAATATAAAACTTTAGATGAACGCAGATTTAAAAGATTCAAAAAACAAGAAAACTTTATAACCACAGATTTCATAGTACTCTGTCAACCAAATTGTAGTTGCTTGATTTATCAAGCC
>CAZGXS010000123.1:0-1964 GCA_964529935.1 uncultured bacterium
GATGAACCGCAAGGAATTTATTTTGGAGGTAAGGTAGCAGCGCCGGTATTTAGTCGGGTAGCTGAGCGGGTCATGGCTTATTTGAAGATGACGGATTAAGGTTAAGAGGCAAGGCACAAAGGCATAAAGAAATGAAACTTAAAAAATTGCTGGAAGGATTAGAAATAAAGTCTATCCGGGGGGGTGATAATCGGGAGGTTCGGGGAATTGCTTATGACTCCCGGAAAGTGGAGCCGGACTTCCTCTTTGTCTGCCTGAGAGGCGAATATGCGGATGGGCACGATTTTATCCCCGAGGCTCTGGAGAGGGGAGCCAAAGTGTTGGTCACCGAAGAGGATGGAGGGGGAAGAAAAGATCTTACCCAGATAATTGTTCCCAACAGTTGTCTGGCCCTGGCTAAGCTTAGCGATAATTTTTACGAACATCCTTCCGGCAAAATTAAGGTTATCGGGGTTATAGGAACTAATGGGAAGACAACTGTTACCTATCTCTCGGAGGCCATCCTCAAGGTGGCAGGCTTTGAGGTGGGTTTAATGGGGACGATCAATTATCGCTGGGGAGGGAGGGTTCTTCCGGCGACAAATACTACTCCTCCTTCTCTTGATCTCCAGCGGATGCTCAGTGAAATGGTGAAAGCTGGTTGCCAGCTCGCTCTTCTGGAGGTTTCCTCTCCTTCTTTAGCTCAGTATCGGGTGGAGGGAATGGAACTTGATCTAGGGATTTTTACTAACTTAACGCGGGGACATCTTGATTACCATGGCGATTTTTCCCGTTATCTTCAATCTCAGGCTATTCTTTTTCAGCAGCTGGGAGAGCGGAAGGCGAAGAAAGAACCAGGCTTAGCCTTAATCAATATCGATGACCGCTATGGCCGTTATCTGCGTCGGAGGACCCCGGGCAAGGTCTTTACTTATGGATTAAGTCGGAGAGCCGATATCCGGGCTTCCCGAATAAGTCTTAGCTTAACCGGTACTTCCTTTCGGGTGGATACTCCGGCCGGGGCCCTGTCTCTCCAGGTAAAACTCATCGGAAAGGGCAACATCTATAATGCCCTTTCTGCCATCGGAGTGGGAATTAGCCAGGGAGTGAAGCTAAGTGTCATCAAAGAGGGTTTGGAGAAGGTGGAAGGGGTGCCGGGAAGGTTTGAAATGGTCGAGGCCGGACAAGACTTCACTGTTATCGTAGATTATGCTTATGCTCCTCAGTCTCTAAAAAATCTTTTGAAAATGACCCGAAAGATGATTAAGGGGAAGATTATTACTGTTTTTGGCTGTGGAGGGGACAGAGATAAAGGCAAGCGTCCCCTGATGGGAAGGATTGCCTCCCGCTACAGCGATTATTCCATCCTCACCTCGGATAATCCCCGCAGCGAGGCTCCGGGAGAGATTATTAACCAGATCCAACAAGGATTCGGGAGGAGAGCCAATTTTAGTGTCGTTGAGGATCGTTTTCAGGCCATAAAGAAAGCCTTGTCCCGGGCAAAGAAAGGTGATTTAGTAATAGTAGCAGGAAAGGGGCATGAGAGTTACCAGGTCCTCAAGGATACGGTTATTCCGTTCGACGATCGAGATGTGGTGAGGAAGATATTGGGAAGTATTAAGTCGTAAGTCGTAAGGATTAATGAGATATTTATCTTAAGAATGTCGGAATCTCTTAATAAAATGGGTCAATGATAAAATGAGGTGATTTTATGAGAGAAAAGGTTATTCTCGAACCCTTGAACCATCGAACCCTTTCCCGAGTGGAGTAAGGGATATGTTCTATCATTTCTATCCTGAGCTGCGAGAAATATTTTTCTCCTTTCATATCTTTCGTTATATTACCTTCCGGGCGGCCCTGGCCGCGATTACGGCTCTTCTTTTTAGCATCTTTTTGGGCCCTCTAGTCATAAAAAAATTGGGTCAGTTTAAAGTGAAAGAGAAGATAGGTAAGGAGGACTGTCCGGAACTTAAGAATCTCCATCA
>CAZGXS010000124.1:0-1961 GCA_964529935.1 uncultured bacterium
GGTTCCCTTGAAGAGAAGATGCTCTAAGAAGTGAGAGACCCCGTTATTCTTCTTATTTTCAAAGCGTCCTCCCGCTCTCAGCCACAATCCCACGCTAACCGAGGACATAGTTGGCATGCGGCAGGTAGCTATTGTTAATCCGTTGTCAAGAACCGTCTCCTGATAAACATTAGACATCATTATTCTCCTTTAAATTAGGGATTGCCTTCTATCCTCCGAGGCGATATTCTACACCTGTCAAAATACTCTCCTCCATACTGAACATTATAGTGCCTCATTATATATCCCAATCGCATCCGCGTAGGTTAATTTTCTCGGATTATTTTCGAGAAAGTATCTCACTTCCAGCAGCGCAGATGAGGCCATCTCTTGAATGGTATCTGGAGTCATTCCCTCTTTGAGCCTATCCAAACAATGAGGAATTTTGATCTCACCTAGTAATTTAATTACCGCAAAAACTGCTCTTTTAGCGGCGGCGTGCGGTGAGAGTTCCTCAACCCTTTCTCCCAACGCTTGAGCAATCCGGGCAAATTTTTTCGGACTACTTGCTGCATTGAATTTCATTACCTGAGGAAGCAAAATTCCGTTAGCAACTCCATGGGAAAGACCACAAACTTTTCCCAAGGGATTAGCCAGAGCATGCACAGCACCCAGCCCGGCATTTCTAAAAGCCATTGCTGCCAGCAAGCTTCCCATAAGCAAATTTTCTCTGGCGATAAAATTCTTTCCCTCCCTAAAGGCTGTCCCCAGATTTTCCGCGATTAATTTTATGGCGCCAAGAGCGAAGGTGTCAGTGAGTACATTTGCCTGAAGCGAAACATAAGCCTCAATGGCATGAGTGAGAGCATCAATGCCTGTAGAAGCAGTTAGGGAAGAAGGCAAGGATAAAGTAAGGAGGGGATCAAAAAGGACAACTCTAGCAAACAGATGAGAGCTGTGCAGCATCACTTTCTTCTGTTTTCTCTTATCAACTAAAACAGCGCTGAAGGTAAGCTCACTTCCACTTCCCGCCGTTGTCGGAATCATTATCTTGGGCAATCCCGGTCGGGGAATTTTATCCATCCCCACGTAATCGCTAGCCTTCCCCTCATTTTTAGCCAGCATAGCTGCTGTTTTGGCTATGTCTATGGAGCTTCCCCCGCCAACCCCAATCACCAAATCGCAGCTTCTGGCCCGGCCCCCCGCCTCATCCGCTATTTCCAGAGATGGTTCCGGTTCTACATCAGGAAAAACTTCTATTTCTATTCCTGCTTTGGACAGCGATTCTTGCACTTTATTCAGCAGTTTGGCCTTTAAAATTGCCTTGTCGGTAACTAACAGGGCTCTTCTGCCACCCAATTTCTTAGCGGCGCAGCCGGCTTTTGCAGCCGTTCCCCTCCCAAAGATTATCTCTGGGGCAATGATAAATGAAAACATATTTTCTCACTTCTTCAAACTCTGGCTACAAGATTTTCCAGGTTTTGCCCTTATCTAATTCTTTGTGATAGGCTTTTTTAGGAGTTATAGATTTGGCTATCAGCGCTGCCGCTGCCGCCTTCATTATATCGCCTAAAATAAACGGTATCGTTCCCAGCAGCAAAAGGCGAGAAAAAGTAACCGCTTCACCTTGAGCTAAATGGAGCCACAAGCCCAATTGCAACAGCCCGAATCCATGAATAATAACAAAGTTAGCGATAAGCATAATCCCCAGCATCGGGAAAAATCTCCGGGAATTAATAAAAGTATCGGTAAAGTAACCCACAAACAAAGCCGCAAAGATAAAGCCGATTATATATCCTCCCGTGGGTCCAAAAAGAACTGCCAATCCCCCGCTCCAGGCATCAAACCAGGGCACTCCCGCAAAGCCCAGTCCCGCATACATAGCTATACTTATGCCACCCCACTTTCTCCCCAAAAGCACGCCGGCAAGAAGAACGGCAAAGGTCTGCCCGGTAATAGGCACGGGAGTCCAGGCAAGAGGA
>CAZGXS010000125.1:0-1958 GCA_964529935.1 uncultured bacterium
GACTCTGGACAAGAAACTTGGGGTGGCTTCCTCAAAGCTGGGTGTGCATCACGGTCGATAATTGGAAAGATAAGCAGTCTATGGGCGAGATAATAAGTGAGAATAAAGATGAATATAAGTTTAAAGGCAACTACTCAGTCACTAAGGCATGTTAGAGCACAGGATGGGCTGCCTCACACACTTAAAAGCTTGCAGCCTAGTCTTCGTGTCTTCGTGGCAATGCCTCAAGTAATTACGTTTAGAGATTAATTATGAGAAAGATAAAAATCTTACATATTATCACCCGGCTGATTTTAGGGGGGGCGCAGGAGAATACCATCCTTACGGTAGCAGGGTTGAGGAAGAAAGAAGGATATGAGGTGGATTTAGTTACCGGTCCACCCTTGGGCCCGGAAGGTAGTTTAGTAGAGAAAGCGGAGAGGGAAGGGATTGATTTAATTGTGGTTCCGGAGATGAGGCGGGAAGTTCATCCCGGGCGGGACCTTCGCACTTTTATCAAGCTCTACCGGTTGATTAAAGAGAGCAATTATGATATAGTGCATACGCATAGCTCGAAGGCAGGAATCTTAGGACGCCTGGCCGCCCGGTTGGCGGGGACTAAGGTTATAGTTCATACTATCCACGGCTTGCCCTTTCATGAATATCAAAGCCAAGGGGTAAATTATTTTTATATCCTCTGTGAGAAATTAGCGGGCATTTTTACGGACAAGATAATTACCGTAGCGGAGGTGATGACTGGGAAAGCATTGGCAGCTAAGCTTGCCCCGAAGGAAAAATTTGTAACTATCTACAGCGGTATGGAGCTGGATAGGTTTTTAGAGCCGAAGGTTGGGGCTGTTGATAAGAGAAAAGAGCTGGGAATAGAACCTGATGTCCCGGTAGTGGGTAAAGTAGCCAGGCTCTTCTCTTTAAAGGGGCATAAATATCTGTTGGAAGCGGTGGTGGAAGTAGCCAGGGTCTATCCTCAGGTGAGGTTTCTTTTAGTGGGGGATGGTATCCTGAAAGAGAGCCTGGAGAAACAAGCAGAGAAGCTGGGAATAAGGGAAAAGATTATCTTTGCCGGCCTGGTTCCCCAGGAGGAGATTCCCGGATTGTTGACGGTGATGGATATCGTCGTCCATACTTCCCTGCGGGAAGGGCTGGCCCGGGTCTTACCTCAAGCTCTGGCCAGCAGCAAACCCGTTATTTCCTTTGACATTGATGGAGCCAGAGAGGTGGTGAGAGAGGGAGAGACGGGACATTTAGTTCTTGCTAAAGACTCGAAGAGGTTAGCGGAGACTATAATAGACCTTTTGGGGGACAAGGATAAAGCAAAGAAGATGGGAGAGGCCGGGAAGAAATTGGTTGACCCCGCCTTCCGAGTGGAAGTAATGGTGGATAAAATTGCTGGGTTGTATGAAAAGTTGCTGGTGAAATAGCGCCTGCTTCGGGAGTTTTCCTCGCTTAGTAAACTTTTTCAGGAGCTTCTTAATTAGAGGCTAATTTTTAGGGGGAGGGTAAGATGAAAAAGTGGCTGGCTATTATTCTGGGCTTGGTGGTTCTGGCTTTTATTTTTGCGGACAGTCTTTTCTATTTGGCCGAGCGCTGGCAGGAAGATACGGGAAGGATAAAGGAGACAGTGCGGACTTGGATAGCGGGGGCGGAAGAGGCGGTTGAATGACCGAAGGAGCGATAGCGTTAAAAATATTATGAGAAAATATAGGAAAATAAAATGAAGGCACTAATTACCGGAGGGGCCGGATTTATCGGTTCGCATCTAACTGAAGAACTCCTGAAGAGGGGAGATGAAGTTGCCGTCATAGATGACCTTTCTACCGGCCGGAAGGAGAATATCGCTCATCTACAAGGGAAAGCCGGTTTTTGCTTCGTTCAGGATACCATTATGAATGAAGAGCGGATGAGGGAATTGATCGATGACTGTGAGATAATCTATCATTTAGCGGCGGCCGTAGGAGTAA
>CAZGXS010000126.1:0-1923 GCA_964529935.1 uncultured bacterium
GAGATATTCAGGATAACCTCCGCCTGACCTTCCCCGGCCTCCACAGCCACCGGACCCTGGGAAAACCAGACATCCTCACAGATAGTAATCCCGATGATAGCCCCCCTGAGAACAAAGACTAAGCATCTGTCCCCGGCCCGAAAATATCGTTTCTCATCGAAAACCCCGTAGTTAGGCAAGCGGATCTTATGATAAATGGCGGCTATCTTTCCCTCATGAATCAAAGCAGCAGCGTTATAAACATTTCCCTTCCTATCGCTATCGACAAAGCCGATGACCACGGTAATACCTTTTATCCGCGCCGCTACTTCTCTTAAGACCCGGCGGTTATCCTTAAGGAAGCCGGGTTTAAGCAATAAATCTTCCGGAGGATAACCAGAAAGACAAAGCTCAGGAAAGGTAAGGAGGTCCAGGCCCTGTTCTTTAGCCCGGCTGAGGTTTTGAAGAATTATTCTCTTATTGCCTTCCAGATCCCCCACGGTAGAATTTATCTGGGCCATTCCCACCCTTAAGGTCTTCATTCTCTTCTCTCCACTAAATAGAAGGGGCCAGAGTCATTTATTTAATTCACTCTGACCCCTTTTATTTTATCTTATCTTAAACCCAACCACGAAGTTTCATTGCTTCAATGACGCGTTCAACAGCAACAACATAAGCGGCTTGTCGCATATTTATATTGCGCTTCTTGGAAGTATTTAGTACTGAGTGATAAGCAGCAGTCATTTTCTTATCTAAACGTTGGTGAACTTCTTTTTCGTCCCAGTAGTACATAGAGAAGTTTTGCACCATTTCAAAATAGGAAACTGTTACTCCCCCAGCATTACATAAAAAATCAGGGATGACATGAATGCCCTTCCTATGCAGAACATCCTCTGCTTCCGGCGTAGTAGGGCCATTGGCCAATTCAGCCACGATTTTGGCTTTGATATGCGGAGCATTTTTTTCTGTGATGACATTTTCCAGGGCGGCGGGAATAAGTATATCTACTTCAAGTTCCAGGATCTTTTCATTGGAAATTGCCTGGGTATTAGGGAAATTGATTACCGAACCAGTCTTCGCTTTGTGCTGGCAAACTGCTTCCGGCTCAAGACCCGCTCCGCTAAATATTCCGCCTTTAGTGTCGCTAACAGCTATTATTTTAGAGCCAAAGAGAGTTTTACCAAGACACGCTCCGTAATAGCCGGCGTTTCCATACCCTTGGATGGCAATGGTAGCTTTTTTAAGGTTCAGGTTGCATTCTTGGGCGGCCTCACGAATGGTATACCACCCACCCCGAGCGGTGGCATCATTTCGCCCCGCAGAACCGCCCAGGCAAAGTGGCTTACCGGTCATAACCCCGAATTGGTTCTTCTCGGCAATCTTGGAGTACTCGTCCATCATCCAGGCCATTATTTGAGGATTTGTGTAAACATCAGGAGCCGGAATATCTTTATCCGGCCCAATAAACCGACCTATTGCTTGGATATAGGCCCGGCTTAAGCGCTCCAATTCACCCGGCGACATTTCTTTGGGGTTGCAGATTATCCCGCCTTTTGCTCCTCCCAGAGGTAGGTCAAGAAGGGCACACTTCCAGACCATCCAGGCAGCAAGTGCTCGCACCGTATCTATAGTTTCATCGGGGTGAAAGCGAATTCCTCCTTTGGTTGGGCCTCGGGCATCATTGTATTGGACCCGGAACCCCTGAAAGACACGGATGGTGCCGTTATCCAGACGAATTGGCAAAGATACGCGAAGCTCACGCCTGGGAACTCGAAGCATTGCCTGGACATGAGCATCTAACTTGAGAATCTTTGCGCACTCATCCAATTGTTTTTGGACAATTTCAAACGGATTTTGATCCACCATTTCTCTTACCCTCCTTTAATATAATAAAAGGGGACAGACACCTTTTTAATTAACAAGCAGCGAGAAAGTTGTTAAAGA
>CAZGXS010000127.1:0-1915 GCA_964529935.1 uncultured bacterium
CGATATATCAAAATATCTACTGAGAGCGACGAGAATAATTTTCGAACCTGGTGTACTCTTTAATAAAGGTTAACTTGATAGCTCCCACAGGACCGTTGCGCTGTTTGGCAATATTCAACTCGGCTATTCCTCGATTCTCATCGGTCTCCTTCTTATAATACTCCTCTCGATACAGGAAAGCTACCAGGTCAGCATCCTGCTCGATAGCTCCCGATTCCCGAAGGTCAGCCAACCGGGGACGAGGAGGCTCCCTGGATTCCACCGCTCGGCTTAACTGAGATAGAGCTATCACCGATATATTGAGTTCCCGGGCGAGGGACTTCAGGGAGCGGGATATCTCCGAGATTTCCTGCTGCCTGTTCTCCGTCCTAAATCTCCCCTGCATCAGCTGGAGATAGTCGATGACTATCAGCCCTATGTTCTCTTTTGACTTAAGGCGTCTGGCTTTAGCGCGCACTTCCAGGGAGGAAATGCCCGGGCTATCATCTATGAAAATAGGAGATTCGGCTAACCGTCCCGCGGCATTGGTAAGATGAGTAAAGGCGGAACTCTTCAGGAAACCTGTTCGCAGCTTGTGAGCATCGACGCTCGCCTCCGAGCAAAGCATCCGCTGCACTAACTGTTCTTTGGACATCTCCATGCTAAAGAAGGCCACGGGAATCTTCTTCTCCACCCCTACATGAAGAGCTATATTAATGGCCAGAGAAGATTTGCCCATAGAGGGCCTTCCGGCAACGATGATCAGGTCGGAGGGTTGAAGCCCGGAGGTAAGAGTATCGAAGTCAGTAAAACCGGTAGAAAGGCCGGTTACCAACTGTTTCCTCTGGGTGAGAGTTTCGGCTAATTCGATGCTATCATGGATTAACTCCTTAACGGAAACAAAGTCCCTCCGGATCCTCCGTTGAGAAATATTGTAAACTAAGCTTTCCACCTTATCCAAAAAGAGGTCCACCTCTTGCTGATCGCTGTAACTCTCAGCAACAATCTGGGTAGCCGTATTAATCAGGCTGCGCAGGATGGCTTTCTCCTGAACAATGCGAGCATAGTATTCCACATTAGCCGCAGTGGGGACACTATTCATTAGGGAGGTAAGGTAGGCCGCTCCCCCCACTTCTTCTAAATCGTTCTGTTTTCGCAACTGTTCGGTAATGGTAATAAGGTCAACGGCTCTCCCCTGATCGTATAAACTTAGGATAGCGGAGAAGATTTTCCCGTGAGCTTTATGATAGAAGCTCTCCCCCTCAAGGGACTCAATAGCCTGAGCAATAGCTTCCTCCTCCATGAGCATCGAGCCCAGAACCGACATCTCCGCCTCCAAATTCTGGGGTGGCACCCTCTCTAAGTTTATACCTTTTTTGCCGGCCATTATTTCTTCACTACCCAAACCCTTACTTCTGCTGTAACCTGCGGACGAAGTTTAATGGGAACATGATAAATGCCCGGGGCTTTTATCGGCTCCTCCAAAATTATTTTCCGTTTGTCAATCTCCATTCCTTCCCGGGCCAGCGCTTCAGCGATATCCAAGGAGGTTACCGAGCCATAGAGCTTCTCATCCTCGCCGGTCTCCACAACGATGGTGCAGGATATTTCAGATAATCTCCTGGATAATTCCTTAACTTCCTTCTCCTCTTTCCTCTTATGAGCGGCTTCTTTTCTTTTCTCTTCTTCAAACAGCTTCATATTCTTGGGGGTAACTTCAAGAGCAAATCCCCAAGGCAGGAGGAAATTACGGGCATATCCGGGGGCTACCTCTACCACTTCCCCTTGTTTTCCTAATCTTTCCCGACTCTGTCTTAATATAATCTTCACCTTTACCTCCAGATAGTCAGGCACAGAGGCACTAAGGCACAGAGGCACAAAGTTAAAAAATTAGAAACTGTAAGTATTAGCTTTTATTTTTTCTTTGTGCCTTTGT
>CAZGXS010000128.1:0-1898 GCA_964529935.1 uncultured bacterium
CGGCGAATTGATTTCCCGGCGGGAGGAACAATTAACCCTAACTCTTCCTTGGCTATTCTCTCTAACCGCCGGGGAGACTTGAGGCGGGTTACCTCCGAGAGGAGAAGCTCATTCTCCTCGATTAATTTATTTTTCCTCCCCAACCTTTCCCTCATCTCAAATCCAACCTCTAAACGTTCTACCCTTCCCCAGACATAAAACAGAACCAGGGAAAAGAAGATAACAGATAAAATAAGGCATTTCCAGATGAAAAAGTTCTTCCTCTTCCCTGTTTTCCTTTTCCCTTTTTTATTCATTTTTCCGGTCATATCTTTTCCACCACTCGCAATTTAGCACTGCGAGAGCGAGGATTAACTAAGATTTCCTTCTCGCCCGGCCTGATGACCCCCTTAGTTACCTTAATCGCCATTTCCTTTTCTCCGCAGCAGCAGACCGGCAAGCGGGGAGGACATCGACAGGCTTTAACCCATCCTTGAAATGCTCCTTTAACTATCCGGTCCTCCAAAGAATGATAAGAGATAACAGCCATTCTTCCTCCCGACCTCAAGAGCTTAATTCCTTTCTCCAAACCCTCCTTCAGAGCTTCCAACTCTCCATTGACAACTATCCTTAAAGCCTGAAATGTCCGGGTAGCCGGATGGATTCTTCCCCGTCGATGAGGTATGGCCTCTTCCACGATCCTCGCCAACTGCCCGGTAGTCTTAATCGACTCATCTTTTCTGCGGGCAACTATGAGCTTAGCAATCCTTCTTGCCCATCTCTCCTCGCCGAAATCCTTAAGAATCCCTTCCAGCTCTTCTTGAGATGAATTATGCAGCAAATGAAAAGCGGTAAGTGAAGCTCCCTGGTCCAGACGCATATCCAAAGGAGTATCAAATCGGAAGCTAAAACCTCTCTCCGGACTATCTAACTGCCGGGAAGAAACTCCCAAATCAAAAAATATTCCGTCAACTTCCCGGAGATTAAGACTTTTGAGGAGGCTCGGTAAGTTTTTGAAATTATCTCGAACCAGGATACAAGAGGAACCATATTTTTTTAGTCTCTCTTCGGCGGCTTCAATAGCTTCTCCATCCCGATCAACTCCAATCAACCTTCCTTCCTTCCCCATCTGCTTAAGAATAGCTTTGGCGTGTCCTCCCTCCCCCAGAGTACAGTCAACATACACACCACCCGGTCGACAAAGGAGAAGACTCACTACTTCTTTAAGCAGGACAGGGATATGTCTTCCCATAAGAAAATTCCTTCTCTATTCTCTCATTCTATTTTAACTTCCATTTTCTCCGCTCTTTTCTCCAGCCCACCCTCCTCCATCACTCCCTGCTTGTATCTACTCCACTCATCCCGGGCCCAGATCTCGAAACGAGTGGAGACTCCAATAATGGCCACCTCTTTTTTTATTCCGGCATAGTCTAAAAGTTTTTGAGGCAGATTAATCCTTCCTTGTTTATCGCAGAGACACTGATTGGTTCCGGAATATAATATGCGGCTGACATCCCGGGGGTTAGTCTGGTGGGGCGATTGAGCTTTTAGAGTTTGCTCGAAGGCCTGCCATTGGTCGGGGGGAAAAACGAAAAGACATCTTTCATAACCCGTGGTTACCGTGAAGGTATCTACAAATTTATCTTTAAGAAAATCACGGAACTTGGCCGGGATGATCAACCTCCCCTTTTTGTCAACGGCATGCTCGTATTCACCATAAAACATCTTTGCTCCTCAAAGGGCTTGCTTCCCCCACTTCCTCCCACTTCCTCCCACTGCAATTATACCCTCCCCTCTCTTGCTTGTCAAGGGATTATTGATTTTTATTAATTTTTCTTTTTCTCGACATCGCTTCAGAGAAACAAACCACTTTGCTTACCATTTAAACACAATATCTTGATACTTAAAACTCCCTCAAT
>CAZGXS010000129.1:0-1836 GCA_964529935.1 uncultured bacterium
TTCCGCATTAGCAAACCGGTAAGGAGCTTAGGATAAAAATAAGTGGCTTTTCCCGGCATCTTCTCTCCAGCCCGGGCAATGTTTCTTACCTGACTTACCCGGGTAGGATTGACGAAGAAAGCTAACTGATACCTCCCCTCCCGCACCAATCGAAAAACTTCCCCCGCATCAGCCAGATAGGCCATCTTCTCTTCCTCCAACCGCTTTCCCTTCGCCAAAATGCCATTGAGGATAACCTGGTGAAGAATAGTTATATCCAGCCTCTTCCAGCTCCAGTGCCTATTTCCTTTTATTAACCGCCGGAGAACAGCTTCGTCTCTCAACCTCAAGAGATAAAGGCCCCCAGCTCCATACATACCGAAAAGGTGCTCTTTTACACTTCTTTCTTCCAGGGAAGCAAGAAGCTTGCGCAGATTATCTTCCCCTTCCCCAAACGATATTATCTCAAAGAGGCAACTCAACCTCCTTTTTAACTCCTCCATATCCAGATTTCCCAGTCCAGAGACTAACCGATGAGCCGGAAGGGTGACAAGTCCGTCGCTATCCATATTGGTTAGATAAACCATCAGATAATTGTAGGCTTCGCTGCCCGAGTAATGGGGAGATTTTTGCCGGAGCTCATTCCGGAAGCTCAAAGCTGTCTCATAACGATGATGTCCATCAGCAAGATAAAGCTCCTTGTCTTTCAGGAATCGCCTTAATGTTTCTATTTTCTCACCCGAGGCCAGGGACCGGAGGCGATGTTTTTCCCCCTGAGCATCTTCTATCTCCACAAGCAGTTCTCTTTCCTCTTCAAGCAGCCTATCCATAGTCCGAGCGGGATCGGAATAAAGGGTGAATATAGGACTCAAATTTGCCCAACAGGCTCTCAGGAGATGCAAACGGTCTTCCCGAGGTCGGGAAAGCGTCTCTTCGTGGGGAAGGATTACCCCCCTATCGAAATCCTCCAACTTGAGAAGGGCCAGGAAGCCCCGACGAGCCTTCTTTTTCCCCTTATGGAAATATTCCTGTTCATAAATATAGATACAGCGTTCCTTATCTTCCCTTATTATCCCTTCCCTCAACCACTTTTGAAAGAAGTTAGCTGCTCTACTATATTTATTGTCTCTTTCATTATCCTCGGGAAACTCTTTTCCTAAAATGAGGCGGATAATATTATAATCGCTTTTTTTATATAACCCCTCACTCTCCTCCGGGGAGATAACATCATAGGGAGGAGCTGTAACCGCCTCTAAGGCGCCTACTCTTCTCTCATCATATCTTATACCCCTGAAAGGTAAAATCTCCGCCACGACCATCTCCTAACATAATCTTCATTATACCACGCAGCTCTTCTTGCCAAAATTAAAACAACAGGTTGCTATTCATCCTGTAAGACATTTTGAGTTTTACAGAAGGTCTTGTTAATAGCCTTATTTTACCATAGATTGCAGGGACAGACAAAGCAATAATGTGGGAAAGGTCATTAGATTGAATGCCCGATACTTAAATAAATATGTAAGTATTCAACTGAGCATTTACTGTTATACTTTAAGATTTTTACTGTCCACTGATTACTGTCCACTCCCGACCGTAGGGAAGGTTATCTTGTCTTTAAATCTCTCCCGGAGACATTCTTTTATAAGGTGATTTTGTGGTCTTTGAAGACCGGGGTCCTCTTTAATCAGGGAAAAGGCCTCCTGGCGAGCTAATTCCATTAGTTTCATATCGGAGACGATGTTCCCCAAACGCAGCTCCGGCATTCCCGATTGCCTGGTTCCGAAAAATTCTCCCGGACCGCGCAGTTCCAGGTCTTCTTCGGCAATCTGAAATCCATCGCTGGTTTCCGTCATCACC
>CAZGXS010000130.1:0-1824 GCA_964529935.1 uncultured bacterium
TATAAAATAAACATAGCATAATAATACATCACCGGCGCCGTGAAAAGAAGGCTATCGAAGGTATCAAGGACACCACCATGACCGGGGACATTTCCTCCGCTATCCTTTATCTTAGCATCTCGCTTGAGAAGAGATTCGCTGAGATCTCCTAAGATCCCCACTATTCCCAGAGTTAGTCCAAGAAAAAATGCGTGAGAGATAGGGAAAGGAGCGCTCTGGAAGAGAGCTCCCAAGACAAAATAAGCCCCAAAACTGGCCGCTATTGCTACTCCCACTCCTCCTAACGCTCCCTCTACCGTCTTGTGGGGACTGATTCGAGGAAATAGTTTATGTTTCCCCCAGGATTTACCGATGACAAGTGCCCCGCTATCCCCTATCCAAGTGATAAACCACACGGTTAAGACTAGACTCCGACCTCCTTCTAAATTCCTCAAGACAATGAGATGGCCGAGGAGCCCGGCTACATAAAGAAGACCGAATATCGTCACCGCACAATTGATAACAGCCCCGGGGAGATCATTTCTCTTCATCTGGATTAGCAGGGTAACCATAACGCTAATAGCGATAACCAGAGAGAGAATTGGGGGAACAGAAATAGCTAAGAGCAATCCTGCCGCCATCAGCAGTCCCGGGAAAGTTAAGGGCTTTATTTGCCTTGTTTCCATTATCTGGTAGAACTCAAAAAGTCCTATAAGGCTGATGGCCAAAATTAAAAAGAAGAAGGGGCGACCTCCCCAAACAATGAAGAGAATGAAGATGGGGGTAAAGAGGGCAGCCATAAGTAGTCTATTTCGCATTAGCTACCGCCGAAACGCCTCTCACGGCCCTGATAATCAAGGAGGGCTTCCAGGAAATGTTTTCGCTTGAAATCAGGCCAGTGAACAAGAGTAAATAAGATTTCACTATAAGAGATCTGATAAAGAAGAAAGTTGCTCAGGCGATATTCCCCGCTGGTCCTGATCAAAAGATCGGGATCGGGAAGACCGGAAGTATATAAATATTCCTGAAATGTTTCCTCGTTCACTTCCTCCAGTTTACGGATACCTTTTTGGACATCGTTAACTAAATCCCGGGCGGCATCAACTATCTCGCTCCTTCCTCCGTAATTGAGAGCCAAGTTAAGGAGCAACCCTTTGTTCTTCGCTGTACTTTTCATAGTCTTTTCCAAAACCCCCTGAACTCCTAGAGGAAGTTCTTTTAAGCGACCGATAGCTTGAAGCTTCACTTTGTTTTTGTTTAGACGGGGGAGTTCTTTTTTTAAGAATTCCTGGAGGAGACGCATTAAGGCATTTACCTGCCTGCGGGGACGCTTCCAGTTCTCTGCTGAGAAAGCATAAATAGTAAGAATCTCAATCCCTATCTCCCCACAGGTGCGGACAACTTCCCTCACCGACTTTACTCCTTCCCGGTGCCCAGCTATCCGCGGCAATCTTCTTGCTCTTGCCCAGCGCCCATTCCCGTCCATAATAATAGCCACATGCCGAGGGAGCCTATCTCTATCTAATTTTTCTATTAATTCCTGGTCCTTTGCCAAATCCCTCCCCCAAAAAAGAAGCTAAAAAGGGTTCAAGGATTCGAGTGTTTATTTTTTTAGATTTTCACTTGACCCCTGGACCCCTGGACCCCTTGAACCCTTTAAGTATTACTACTTAACAATGGCTTCAGTAGGGCAGACTTCCACACATTTGGCGCAATCACAACATTTTTCTTTATCGATGGAATAAAGTTCCTCTCCCTCTTGAATAGCATCTACCGGACACTCGTCCATACAGGTTCCGCAAGCCACACATTCCTCGGTAATTCTATAAGCCATCTTTTTTCCCT
>CAZGXS010000131.1:0-1807 GCA_964529935.1 uncultured bacterium
AACATCAAATCGGTCTGGAAGGATATGGAAGCTATTGCCCGCAACCGCATCTATGATAAATTAAAAAATATCATCACCATAGAAGATAAAGACGATTTCTTCATAGCTGACGAAGTGGTGGAACGAATTCTAACTCTTGACCGTGAAGGGGAAGCGTTCGACATTGTTATAGAGAAAGGAATTTATCTTCACCAAGGGGTGAGATTGAGTAAAGGGGTTCATATCAAGAAGAATAGTATCTTAGACGGGAATATTGAATTAGGAAGGAATGTGACTATCGGGGAAAACGTTTCTTTAAGCACCTATCCCCACCAGACGATGAAGATAGGCCCGGGAAGCGAAATATTTAAGGGCGATATTATAAAAGGAAATGTCCAAATCGGGAAAAGATGTCGCATAGAATCATCGGTTAACATAACCGGCAGCGATGGCTGCCCCACCCGGATTAGCAATCATGTTACCATAAAAGGGACAAGTTATATATTCGGCTCCCTTATCGGGGACGATGTCTGGATAGAACATTCGGTCATTAAGAACAAACGGGTGGAGAAAGTGCTCGAAAAGGATGGCTCTCTCCGCCCGGTTCGATACTATCTTCCCCAACCGGAAGGAATCGAGTCCATCACCGAGCCTTAGGGGTTGCCCCTGTAGTTATTATCAAAGCTGAAATACCTTATTAATCTCTTTTTCCTCTTTGAGTGGCCCGATGAGAGCTAAGTTCAGGTTGTCATTGCGGAAGAGTTGGTTGGCTATCCTCTGCAGGTCAGCGGCAGTTACTTTCCCTACCTTTTCCAGTACTTCTTTCAAGGAAGGAACCCTCCCCAGACAAAGCTTATTTTCTCCTAACCAGTGCATATAGTTGGAGGTATCTTCCAGGGCCAGAAGAAGCTGACCGCTGACGAAATCCTTGGCTTGGCGAAGCTCTTTTTGAAAGACCGGCTTGGACTTAAACTTATTTAATTCCTTCAGGATTACTTGAATCGTTTTGACTACTTTTCGATTATCTACCCCGGCCGAGATGATGAAGGCTCCCGTGTCCTGGAAGAAATCGAGGCCCGAGTGAATTTCGTAAGCCAGCCCTCGCTTCTCCCGCACCTCGTTGAAGAGCCGAGAGCTCATATTTCCTCCCAGAATGATATTGAGCACTCCTAAGGCATAGCGGTCGGGATGATTACGCGGTAAAGCCCTTCCGCCCAGGCAGAAATGAGTCTGCTCAGTATCTTTGCTTTTCAATTTCATCTCGGGCCGGGATTGATTCTCTTTCGCCCGGGAGAAACGGTTGCGGCGGCAGCGAGGAATAGTCCCAAAGATCCTCTCCCCTTCCCTGACTATCTTTTCATGCTCGAGATTGCCAGCCACGGCTACCACTAAGTTGCTGGGGTTGTAAACACGTTCCTTATAGGCCAGAATTTCTTCCCGGGTTAAAGAATCAATAACTTCTGTCCTGCCTACAATCATCGCCCCCAGGGGCTGATCGGGCCAGAGAAGCTCGCTAAAGAGGGCATGGACAAAAGAGGCCGGAAGGTCTAAATACATTTTAATTTCTTCCTTGACCACCATCTTTTCTTTCTCTATATCCTCCTCTTTAAGCAGAGGATTTAAGACCATATCGGAGAGAACATCCAGGGTTAGGGGAAGATGTTTACTAACCACTCTGGCTAAATAACAGGTAGCTTCTTCTCCCGTAAAGGCGTTGAGGCCTCCCCCCACTCCTTCAATGGCTTCTTTGATCTGGCGATAGTTACGCCGGGTGGTTCCCTTGAAGAGAAGATGCTCTAAGAAGTGAGAGACCCCGTTATTCTTCTTA
>CAZGXS010000132.1:0-1749 GCA_964529935.1 uncultured bacterium
TTTATAATAAGATTTCTCGTCGCTTCGCTTCTCGAAATGACATCTAAAATGCTAAGTGACATTATAGTTAAGAGAATTCAGTATTCGAGGGTTCCAGGATTTATTCCCTAGAGACTTTCACTTGACCCCTTGAACCCTTGGCCACTTGAATCCTTCTTCTCCCGTTACAGCTTCAATCAGGGCTTTGGCTTTATCCAGGGTCTCCTCATATTCGGCCCCCGGGTCAGAATCGGCAACGATACCACCGCCGACCTGAAAATAGGCTTTCCCCCCCTTGATTAAAACAGTGCGAATGACCATGCTGAGGTCCATCTCTCCGCTAAAGCTCAAATATCCCAGAGAGCCCGTATAGAGGCCCCGCCTTGTCGGTTCCAGTTCATCTATAATCTCCATAGCGCGCACTTTCGGGGCTCCGGTTATTGAGCCTCCGGGAAAAGTTGCTTGCAGGAGATCTATTCTGTCCCGGCCCTCTTTTAACACCCCTTCTACGGCAGCCGTTGTCTGGAAAACGGTAGCATAGGGCTCCAGGGTTCTCGGTTCTCTGACCCGAACCGAACCATATTCACAAACTCTTCCTAAATCGTTCCTCTCTAAATCCACGATCATCACTAACTCGGCTTTATCTTTTTCGCTATTCCATAGTGCTGCCTTTTGTTTTTCGTCCCCCCTTCTATTCTGGCCCCGGGGACGGGTGCCCTTCATGGGACGAGTCTTTACCTGGCGCCCTCGCAGGCAGAGGAACCTCTCCGGGGAAGCACTGACAATGGCCATTTCCTCAAAGTTCAGGAAAGAAGCAAAGGGCGCCGGATTGAGCTGGCGAAGCCGCTTATATAGTTCAAAAGAGGGAAGGGAAAGATCGGTAGAGAGCCTCTGAGATAAATTTACCTGATAGATGTCTCCGGCACCAATGTAATCCTTGGCTCTTCTCACCGCTTTCAGATAATCCTCTTTAGCAAAGTTGGAACTTATAGAGCCTGACTTCGTTAAACTTCCCAGGGGGCTTGCTCGATTTTTAGTCTGCTTGCCGCCTGGGACTAACTTAGCTTTGAGGTCCCGAGCAGCACTTTCCTTAAACCCGCAGGAGGAAATATAAGTTTCATTCTTCCCGTGGTCGAAGATGAGGATAGCATCGTAGAAGGCCAGGTAGCAATCCGGCAGAGCAAGATCATCAAAGTTACGGGAGGGAAGTGTCTCGATGAAATGGCAGAGGTCGTAAGCGAAGTAGCCCACCGCCCCTCCGACAAAGGGAGGAGAGCCGGGCAAAGGGTCTATCCGGTAGCGACTCAAAATATTTCTCAGAACCTCAAAAGGATTGCCTGTGTAGTATTCTTTTTTCTTTCCCCCCTCAATAATCTCAATGTCTTTATTTTTGCTCTTGAAAATAAGGAAAGGATTGCATCCCAGGAAGGAATAGCGCCCTAAATTATAGAGGTTGAAGCTGCTGTCCAGAAGGAAACCTTCCCGTTCCTCCCGGAGCAGCTCAAACGCCTCCACCGGAGAGAGGAAAAAGGGAAATTTTTCTATTGCTGGCATCTTTGCTTGCTTGGGCATAAAATTCTTCCTTCTGGTAATGGCCTTATTATAGCATAATATGGGGCTTTCATCTCAAGATTTCATTCAGCTTATCAAAGATATTATTGTTTGCGCAAGGGCCATAGCACCTCCTTCAGGCCTGGTTCTGGATAGTCTCTTCAGGCCGGAACCTTGAAAGGAGATAAGAAGAGGGAAAGAAAAAAAAGAGGGGGGGGG
>CAZGXS010000133.1:0-1749 GCA_964529935.1 uncultured bacterium
CGATGACGCTTAAGGCTCCCTCCCGGCTGTCACTTCCCAGGCATTGGACCCGTCCCGCTCTTTCGTAAAACTGAGCCGCGCGGGTGGAAAGGTAGGCCGGATAACCTTCCTCTCCGGGCATCTCTTCCAAACGTCCGGACATTTCTCTTAAGGCTTCAGCCCAGCGGGAAGTAGAATCGGCCATCAAAGCCACGCTATAACCCATATCCCGGAAATATTCGGCAATAGTAATAGCGGTATAGATAGAAGCCTCGCGCGCGGCTACCGGCATATTGGAGGTATTAGCTATCATAACGGTGCGGTTAATCAACTTCTCTCCCGTGCGCGGGTCATCTAACTCGGGGAACTCCATGAGCACATCGGTCATCTCGTTGCCTCTCTCTCCACAGCCGCAATAGATGATGATCTCGGCATCGCACCATTTAGCTAGGGCATGTTGAAGAACTGTCTTACCGCTTCCGAAGGGTCCGGGGATGCAGGCTGTTCCCCCTTTGGCGATAGGAAAGAAAGCATCTACTATCCTTTGACCGGTAATAAGGGGAATATCAGGGGAAAGCTTTTTTTGATAAGGCCTTTCCCGGCGCACCGGCCAGCGCTGGAGCATTTTTATTTCCTCGGTCCCGGAATTGGTTTTGATCCTGGCCACCGTTTCCTCAACAGTCCATTCTCCTCTCTGGATATCTTCCACTACCCCCGCGAGGCCCGGGGGAACCAATACTTTGTGAACCACGGTAGGAGTTTCCGGTACTGTGCCTAAAATATCCCCGGCGGAAACTTCATCTCCAACTTTCACCAAGGGTTGAAAAGCCCATTTCTTTTCCCGGTTTAGGGCGGGAACATTTACTCCTCGGGTGATGTAGTCGCCCACCTTCTCTTGGATAACATTTAAAGGACGTTGGATGCCATCGTAAATAGAGCGGATAAGTCCAGGACCCAGCTCCACGCTGAGAGGCTCGCCGGTAGAGAAGACCGGCTCTCCCGGTCCCAATCCTCCCGTCTCTTCGTAAACCTGAATAGACGCCTGGTCGCCCCGCAGCTCGATGACTTCGCCAATGAGCCTCTTCTCGCTCACTCGAACCACATCGTACATCTTAGCTTCGTTCATCCCCTCGGCCACTACCAGAGGTCCGGAGACCTTAATTATTGTCCCTTGTTCCACGGTTTTTTCTCCCTTCAAGTAACTCGCTTCGCTCGTAATTGTAAATTGAAGATTGGAAATTTTAAATTGCAAATTTATAAAGATCCAAATCTAAAAAACTAAAACTCATATTTTTCATTTTAAAATTTTCATTTTAAAATTTTCAATTTACAATTCAACCCGCCTCAAACGGGTTGCTCATCACCATATATCTGTTCCTATGGCTCTTCTAACATTCTGCCTTAACCTTTCCCGGGCCAGTCCCCGGCTGCCCCGGGTCCCAGGAATGAGAGTTATCACCGGCAGAGGCTTCTCTCGCAGCTCTTTTAGAATATCCTTCAGCTCTTCGGCGAAATCTTCTATGATGAAGATGACTGCATAGCCGCCATCCTTGATAGCCGCTAAAGCCTGAGAGGCCTCCTCTCCCGTCTCGACCGGGAAAACAGAAATTCCCAGGGCCTTAAAACCCAGGATACAATCTCGTTCTCCTATTATAGCTATTTTTGACATAACAAAATATCCCTCTACTATCGTTCGGGATAGGGTTCAAGGGTTCAAGGGTTCAAGGAAAATGATTAATCTGTGTCCTCTGCCTCTTAATCTGTGTCCTC
>CAZGXS010000134.1:0-1735 GCA_964529935.1 uncultured bacterium
TGGAGCAATTTATGAGCTAGGGGGCTGAGCGGTCTTCCCAGGAACTCTCTATAGAGTCGCTGAATTTCCGGATTCTCATGGCTTTTTCGTATTGTTTTCCCTCTATCCAGCTCATATAAAGTGTTTGCCCTTTTGGCCAGTAGTTCTTCGCTTAAAGGGATATAAGTTGACCCGGCATAGGGTTGACCTCCCCCTCCGATACATCCGCCCGGACAAGACATTACTTCGATGAGTTGATATTTAGAGGGGTCCTTTTTGACAATTTCAAGTAGAGTGTGCACATTACCTAAACCATGAGCAGCCGCAACTCTGATATTCTTGCCGTTCATATTTATAGATGCTTCTTTTATCCCCTTAAAACCGCGCAGATCTGAAAATTCGATGGTAGCCAGTGTTTCTCCAGTATCTAGTTCATAAGCAGTTCTTAGAGCCGCTTCAAGCATACCTCCGGTAACTCCAAACACCGTGCCCGCTCCGCTGGAAAAGCCAAGCAGGCTATCAAATTCCTCTTCTTTAATATCTAAGAAATCTATTCCGGCTGACTGTATCATCCAGGCAATCTCTCTGGTAGTAACGACAATATCAATAGATCTTATCCCGTCAATTTTTAATTCCTCTCTTTCCGCCTCGTATTTCTTGGCTGTGCAGGGCATCACCGCTACACTTAAGATATCCTGAGGCTCTAATCCTTTTTTCTGAGCATAATAACTTTTTACCATTGCTCCCGACATCGCCATCGGTGATTTACAGGTAGAGATATAGGGAATCACCTCCGGATGAAATTGCTCTACATATTTTATCCAGGCAGATGAACAGGAAGTTATCATCGGTAAATCCCCGCTTGTTAGCCTTTCTAAAAACTCTGAGGATTCCTCCATTACGGTAAGGTCAGCTCCAAACTGGGTATCAAACACTACATCAAAACCTAATTTTCTTAAGCTGGCAATAAGCTCTTTTTCCATGTGCCGGCCTGGTGCAAAGCCAAAAAGTTCTCCAATCGCGGCCCGTACTGCCGGAGCAAACTGAACGACCTTCAATTTTTTTTCATCCGAAATCGCTTCAAAAAGTTCCTGGGTATTGTTCTTCTCCACGAGAGCCGCTGTCGGACAAACATCTACACATTGTCCGCAGGTTGTACAAACAGAGTCCTTAATAGGATTATTATAAGCGGTCATTACTACAGATTGAAAACCCCTATGAGCATAATCAATAGCAAAAACTTTTTGAATTTCGCGGCATACCCGCACACATCTCCCACAATGAATACACTTATTAGGGTTCCTTATGACTGCCGGCGAAGAAAGATCTATCTCGTAAGCTTTCTTCTCTCCCTCAAAATGCCTTTTTTTTATTCCTACAGAATTGGCAAGTCTTTGAAGTTCACAATTAGCATCTCTTTCACAGATGTGACAATCATCAGGGTGATTATCAAGAATAAGTTCGACGATATCCCTTCTTGCCCTTCTTAAATCCGCCGTATTTGTTTTTATCTTCATCCCTTCCGCCACCGGATAGGTGCAGCTGGTTATATAATTAGGCCTTCCCTCAACCTCAACAATACAAATTCGACAGGCGCCGGCAAGGGAAAGCTTGGGATGATAGCAAAGTCTGGGCATACGAAAACCCAGACCATCGAGTGCCTGCATAATAGTCAGACCATCTTCAGCAGAGTAAGTTTTATTATTAACACTAATGGTTACAAATTTCTTCATTTTTTTCCTCAATCATTTATTTT
>CAZGXS010000135.1:0-1722 GCA_964529935.1 uncultured bacterium
CTGGAAGGGGCGCTGGAGCTCCTGAGGGAGAAAGGACTTTCCCTGGCCGCCAAAAAGGCAGAGCGGGAAACGAGAGAAGGATTAATTTCGTCCTATATTCATTTCGGAGGCAAGATTGGGGTCCTGGTGGAACTCAATTGTGAGACTGATTTTGTGGCTAAGACAGATGAGTTTCAGCAATTGGCCAAGGATATTTCCATGCACATTGCCTGGAACAATCCCCGATTCCTGTCGCGAGATAAAGTATCCAAGGAAATAATTAAACAGGAAAAAGATCAAAAAAAATATTTTTCTCAAGCCTGTCTTCTCGAGCAACCTTTTCTTAAAGATAATAAGATTAGTGTTAACAATTATTTATCTTCGGTGATCGCCAGGATAGGGGAGAATATCAAGATAAGTCGCTTTGCGAGATATCAGTTGGGGGAAGAGTGAAAAAGCCTATTTATAAACGTATTCTTCTGAAGCTCAGCGGAGAAGCTCTACAAGGTCGTCAGAAGTATGGTATCGATCCCCGGGTGGTTACGACTGTTGCTGAGGAAATAAAGGATGTTAAAAAGCTGGGCTTGGAAATAGCCATCGTTATAGGAGGAGGCAATATCTTCCGGGGGGTAGTAGCCAGCGCCAAAGGGTTAGAACGCTCAACTGCTGATTACATGGGTATGCTGGCTACGGGGATAAATGCTCTGGCTTTACAGGCGGCGCTAGAGAAAATTAGGGTGGATACTCGCGTTCAGACAGCTATTGAAATGAGAGATTTGGCTGAGCCTTATATCAGGCGCCGGGCTATTCGCCATTTAGAGAAGGGGAGAGTAGTTATCTTCTCCGGAGGTACGGGCAGCCCTTATTTTACTACGGATACGGCGGCAGCTTTAAGGGCGGTTGAGATGGGGGCAGAAATAATTTTAAAAGCGACTAAAGTAGACGGTGTTTACAGTGCTGATCCGGTTATTCATCCTGAAGCTAAAAAGTATAGCCGATTGAAATACATGGAGGCTATTAAAAAAAGGCTTAAAATAATGGATTCGACCGCCCTTTCTCTTTGTATGGATAATGACCTACCCATCATTGTCTTTAATCTAAGAAAGAAAGGCAATATTAAGGGAATCGTTGAAGGAAAAACAATCGGGACGGTAGTTGAGGGGTGAAGAAATGGAAAAATTAGTTAAAGATATTCTCAGTGAGATAGAAGAGAAGATGAAAGTCTCGGTAGAGGTAACCAGGCGGGAGTTAGCGGCTATTCGAACGGGTCGGGCTTCAACTGCGCTCTTGGAGGGAGTGGAAGTTGATTATTATGGGACGCTTACCCCTCTTCATCAGACGTCTAACATCGCGGTGCCGGAAGCAGGACTCATCGTCGTCCAACCGTGGGACAAGTCAACTTTAGGTGAGATAGAGAAGGCTATCCTGAAATCGGATATGGGTTTGATTCCCCATAACGATGGCAAAGTCATTCGTATTCCTCTTCCTCCTTTGAGCGAGGAGAGAAGAAATGAGTTAGTCAAAGTCGTCAAGAGGATGACAGAAGAAGGAAAGGTGGCCGTTCGCTCGGTGAGGCATAAGGCCAGGGAGAGCTTAAAGGATTCAGAAAAGGAAGGCAAAATTTCTCAGGATGAGAATCACCAGGGACAGGAGAAGATGGAAATATTGACCCATCAATATGTGGAAAAGATAGATAAGATATTGGAGGGGAAAGAGAAGGAGATATTGGAAGTATAAAGATAG
>CAZGXS010000136.1:0-1685 GCA_964529935.1 uncultured bacterium
AGAAAAAAGATAAAGAAGGACAAATTTATCATAGATGTGTTGGCAAAGAGTGTGGATACAAGGAGACTATGGAAGGTCAGGAAGGTTAAGGGAAATGCTTGAGGATTCAAGGGTTCAAGGGGTCAAGGGTTCAAGTGAAAAAACTTTATAAAATAAATACTGGAACCCTCGAACCCTTAAATCCTTGAACCCTATTAGTTTAAATCCTTGAACCCTCGAACCCTGTTTATTTTGAATATGGAAGAATATATTAGAAAATTTATGACTTATCTGGAGATTGAGCGGGACTTTTCTCCTCGTACCTTGATAAGTTACCGGGGAGATCTGAGGCAGTTTACCGCTTTTCTCTCGGGAGATTCCCTGTCTGCGTACCTGCTTGTGCCGGAGTCACGGCAGACAGGCGGCTCACTCGTACCGGCTAGCCGGAAGTATCCTCCCCCGGGAGGTATCTCTGATACCATTGATTATCTGACCATTAGGGAATTCCTGGCTCATCTTCAGAAAAGAGGAATCAGTCGGCGGACAGCGGCCCGAAAATTAGCTACCCTGCGTTCCTTTTTTAGGTTTCTCTGCCGGGAAGGTTATTTTGCTTCTGACCCGACGGTAGGTTTGAGGACGCCTCGCCTGGAGAAAAGGCTTCCTCAATTCCTTGATCTGGATCAGGTGATGAAACTGATGGAAGCTCCCTCAGGAGAGGGGGTTCTTCAAGAGAGGGATAAAGCTATTTTAGAAATTCTTTATAGCACCGGGATACGGGTAAGTGAATTGGTGAGTCTGAACATTTCTCAGGTAGATTTTATTGGAGGAGTCTTGAAGGTTAGAGGCAAAGGGAGAAAGGAGAGATTGGTTCCGGTAGGAAAGAAAGCTTTAGAGGTGCTCGGCCGCTATTTGGATAAACGTTCGCAGTTGTTTTTGAAAAGGAAGAAAGATATTGACCGGGATGAGAAAGCCCTCTTTCTCAACAATTGGGGGGGGAGACTTGCGTCCCGTAGCATCGTTCAGATGGTAAAGAAATCCGTGAAGAAGGTATCCTCCGAATTGAATATTAGCCCTCATACTTTAAGGCATACCTTTGCTACTCATCTCCTTGACGCCGGAGCGGACTTAAGGGCGGTGCAGGAACTTCTCGGGCATGTTAATCTTTCTACCACCCAGATATATACTCAGGTAACTACCCAGAGGCTGAAGACGGTTTATGATAAGGCTCATCCTAGAGCTTAAAAAGGATTCAAATAAATAGGGTTCGAGGATTCGAGGGTTCATGGGTTCAAGTGTTTTTTTAAAGCATTTCACTCGACCCCTTGAATCCTGGATCCCTGGACCCCTTAAGATGTCTTGACAGGAGCAAATTAACATTATATAGTAATGGAATGTCCCGTCCGCAATGAGAGGCACACTCAGCGGAATAATTCGCAGATGTAACTCATGCTCCTTGCGGTTGTATAAGTTACCTGCTCATTAGGAGACTAATTATGTATCGAGGGACGACTATTCTTTCGGTGAGGTCTAAAGGGAAAGTGGCCTTAGGAGGAGACGGACAGGTTACCCAGGAGACAACTATTATGAAGAGGAAGGCTAATAAGGTGAGGTGGATGGCCGAGGGAAAGGTGTTGGCTGGCTTTGCCGGGGCGGCGGCTGATGCTTTTACCCTGTTTGAAAAATTTGAGGGGAAATTAGAACAGTAT
>CAZGXS010000137.1:0-1666 GCA_964529935.1 uncultured bacterium
TAAGTGATGTGCTCATTAAGGAGGTGAGATGATAAAATGGCTTTGCACATAATTCGGTTTATCTTCGTTGTAGCGGGAGGGGGTTTATCTTACTGGCTCGTTCCCCAGGAGAGAATTTATGCCGGGATTTTAGGATTAAGTGGAGCTTTCCTCATTATTGGGCTGGAAATAGTTTTGAGGAAAATTTCTCTAAAGAGTATGATAGTGGCTGCCTTCGGTTTGATCTTGGGGATTATTTTAGCGAGCTTAATTACTAATTCCTTTCGTGCTCTTCTCTCTCCACCTATAGATACTTACCTGCTCCTGGGCTTAAGCCTGACTTTCGGTTATCTGGGAGCAGCTATCTTTTTGAAGAAAAAAGACGACTTTCATCTGCCTTCTCAATTTTGGTTTGGTCAGTCGGAAGAGGGGGATAAGATACTGGATACGAGCGTCATTATAGATGGCCGCATTGCCGATATCTGTGAGACGGGCTTTCTGGAAGGAGATTTAATAGTGCCCCGTTTCATTCTTCAGGAACTGCAAAAAATAGCTGATTCTACCGATTCGCTCCGACGGACCAGAGGTCGGAGAGGGTTGGATATTCTCAATCGTCTGGAGAAGAATGTTAAAGTGAAAATGAGGATTGACGAGGCAGATTTTCCCCAAACCAAGGAAGTGGATGAGAAGTTAGTGAAATTAGCCAAAGAGACAAAGGGCAGGATCCTTACCAATGATTTCAACCTGAATAAAGTAGCTGAACTGGAAAAGGTAAAGGTTCTCAATATAAACGAATTGGCCCGGGCCCTTAAACCAGTTGTTCTTCCCGGCGAGCTTATGAGTATCCGGGTAATCAAGGAAGGGAAAGAAGCCGGTCAGGGAGTAGCTTACCTGGAGGATGGGACGATGGTGGTAATTGACAATGGCCGCAGCTTCGTGGGACAAAAGGCGGAGGTAGTGGTGACCAGCGTTCTCCAGACAGCGGCGGGAAGAATGATCTTCACCCGTCTGGCGGCGTGAGGAGGAGAGGCTCATTAAAGGTGATTTCGTTATCCTTATTGAAGGGAAGTAAGATGAGAGAGATAAGGGTAGAGATTATCAGTCAGACGGTAGCCCGACTTTGCGAGGAGGCTAATTTTAACCTGCGGGAGGATGTTTTATCTTCTCTGAAATCTGCCCTGGAGCGGGAAGATTCTTCTCGGGCTCGAGAGATTATCAAAGATCTCTTGAAGAATGCCGTTATCGCTGAGCGAGAAAAATTACCTCTCTGCCAGGATACGGGAATGGCCACGGTATTCTTGGATTTGGGACAGGAAGTAATGATTACCGGGGGGGGGTTAAGAGAAGCCGTTAACGAAGGCGTAGGGCAAGGTTACCGGGAAGGATATCTCCGTCCGTCCGTGGTGAATGATCCTTTGCAGCGAAAGAATACGGGGGATAATACTCCCGCGGTTATTCATACGGAAATCGTTCTGGGAGACAAACTGAAGATAACTGTCTTTCCTAAAGGATTTGGCAGTGAAAATGTAAGCGCTTTGACTCATCTTTTACCTTCTCAGGGAAAGGAAGGGGTTAAAGAGTTTGTCTTGGAAACAGTAAAGAAGTCAGGAGCTAAAGGCTGTCCTCCTTTAATTGTCGGAGTGGGATTAGGAGGGACGATGGAAAAAGCCGCCCTCCTGGCTAAGCA
>CAZGXS010000138.1:0-1594 GCA_964529935.1 uncultured bacterium
TTGCTATGCCCATCTATGAATTTCAGTGTCAAAAATGCCATCAGGAATTTGAGGTATTTTTCCGTTCTTCCCGGAAAGAGAAGAAGATTTCTTGTCCTCAGTGTGGGAACAGTGAAGTAGACCGTCTTCTTTCTCTTTTTGGATTGAAATCTACCCCTAGCCAGCAAGATTCTTCAACAGGAGCGAGTTGTTCCACTTGCCCTAGCGAGAAGCGCAACGCTTGTAATCAGGTATAATGAATATTATACCAGGAGACGGAATATGATTGAGATGAAGGTAAGAGGAGTAACTGTAGACCCAATCACCAGCATGCCTATTGTTATCCTCAAGGACAAAGAAGGGAAGAGAACTCTCCCTATCTGGGTGGGTGTATTTGAAGCCGGAGCTATTGCTATGGAGTTAGAAGGGATAGTTGCTCCCCGACCCCTTACTTATGATTTAATCAAATCTATAATTGAAGGATTGCAGGGGAAAGTAACTCAGGTCTGTGTTCATGGCCTGGAGGATCACGCTTTTTTTGCTAAGATTACTATATCCCGGGCGAAGAAAAAGGTGAATATTGATGCTCGCCCCAGTGACGCTCTAGCTCTGGCTCTCCGGGCAGGGGTTCCGATCTATGTCTCCGAGGAAGTTTTTAAGGGTATATCCGGAATTGACGGACTCAAGGGGAGAGAAGATGCGGGGAAGTTGAGGGGCTTCCTGGCAAACTTGAAAGCGGAGGATTTTGGAAAGTATGAGATGTGATAATGGCTAAAAGAGATATTCCAGTACTGAAAGTGGAAGGAAGAACCTTGCCCGAGGCCTGGGAGAAAGCTGTTCTCGCTACCTGGAAAGAGGGAATAGCTATCCGGACGGAATATGATAGAGAGGGAGATCCTCCTAGCAAGGATTGCACCATGATTATAGTTATCGGAGAACCTTTCGCTGAGCCCCGGATTCATCGAGCCTTTCCGGGAGGATTAGAGGATTTAGAGGTCTATAGGCAGGAAGTCATCAAAGGGGTGCATGATCACTGGATTAAGCCGGAGGAAGGGAAATGGACTTATACCTATCACGAGAGACTGTTTGCTTACGAGATGAGTGGACAGAAAATAGACCAAATCAACTCTATTATTACCAGGTTAAGCGATGTCCCTTACTCTCGTAGAGCTCAGGCTATTACCTGGAAGGTTAACATTGACCCCCCCACCGATGATCCCCCTTGTCTCCAGCGTCTTTTCTGCCGTATCTCCCGGAACGAGGAAGGAAAAGCCGTATTAAATATGAACACGCATTGGCGTTCCCGGGACGGGTATAAAGCCGCCTTTATGAATATTTTCGCTTTTACTGATCTGCAAAAGATAATCGCAGAGAAGCTTGCTGAGCGGAGAGGAGAGGAAGTTATCGTGGGGAGGTATGTGGATATAACGGATAGCTTTCATATTTACGGGTCCTATTATCAAGAATTTGAGAATTTTTTGGAGACGGTAAAAAAGAGAAGTTTTGAGGAAAGAACCTGGTCCACTGAACAAGCCGAACCTTTTTTTGAAGAAGGCAGGAAGAGATTGGAGAGAGAAAACTTGTAACTCGCTCCGCTCGTAATTGTAAAATGCAA
>CAZGXS010000139.1:0-1589 GCA_964529935.1 uncultured bacterium
GCTGCGGCTATCCTTCGGGGTTGGGCCTCAAACTGCAAAAACTCCGGGACCACCTTTCGGCCCGCGACCACATTTACTAACCCCAAGTGAGGAATTTTAATCAGGGCTTTAGTCACCAGCCAACTGAGGAAAGAAACTTTATAGACAATAAGCATCGGAGTTCCCAGGCAGGCCGCTTCCAGGGTAGCGGTTCCCGAAGCCACTAAGAGAAGGTCGGCTGAGGCCATTACCCGGTAGGTCTGCTCACTAACTACCCTCACTTCTAAATCCGGGGGCAGAAGGTTATCTATCTCTTGAGAGGAAATGGTCGCGGCCCGGGGCAAGATAAACTGGAGGGATTTTTTTTGCTTCATCAGCTTGGCAGCTTTAAGCATCAGGGGCAATAACCTCATTACTTCCTGCTGCCGACTTCCTGGAAGGAGGCCAATGAGAGGCTTATGCGAAGGAATATCTAAATCCGCTTTTATCTCCCCTTCCGCCTCTCTTTCTCCGATGATATCCAGGAGGGGATGACCGACACATTCTACCGAGAGCCCCTGAGCCCGATAAATCTCCGTCTCAAATGGAAAGACGACGAGCATCTTATCAATTAACTTAGCTATTTTTTGCACTCGACCTTTTCCCCAGGCCCAGACCTGGGGGCTAATATAGTAGATAATCGGGAGTTTGTTATTCTTCTTTCGGAGATGAGCGGCCAAACGCAGATTGAAACCCGGGTAATCAATAAGGACGAGAGCATCTAACTTCTGGGCATTGATAATCCGGCTGGTTTTAAGAAAAATTCGTCTCAGTCTTTTGAATTGGGAAATAACCTCAGCGAAACCCACGATCGCCATACGATCGATGTCAAAAAGAATTTTAACCCCGGCCTCCTTCATTTTCGCCCCGCCGATACCCAGAATTTCCAAATCCGGCGAGAGATGCCGGAGAGCTTTAACAAGATTAGCTCCATGTAAATCGCCGGAGGCCTCTCCGGCAATAATCATAATTTTTTTAGCCATTTTCCTGAATCTGTCTCTCTATCTCCAGGGCTACCTTGAGGACTTCTTTCCCCTCTTCTCCCGAAACTCTCGGTTTTCTTCCCCGGGAAACGCATTCCAGAAAATCTTCAAGCTCTAATTTAAGAGATTCAAATCTCTGAGGAGCAATCTTTTCCCGGGAAATCACTCCCCCTTTTTTTCGATAGAGGTCAATTTCCTGAGCTAAGTAGTCTAAGGAAATATAGCTATCGCTTTGAAAGATTCTCAACTTACGAAGCTTCTCCCGGCTGAGACGGCTGGAGGTTACATTAGCTACACAACCGTTCTCAAAAAGAAGGCGGGCATTGGCAATATCCTCATGTTGGGAAAGAGCAGCTACTCCAATAGCTTCAATGCGTTTAAGGGGAGAGTTTACTAAATAGAGAATAATATCCAGATCGTGGATCATCAGGTCAAGGACTACCCCCACTTCCGTGCCGCGCGGCTGGTAGGGAGCTAAGCGATGGGACTCAATGAAGCGGGGAGACTGAATAAGCTTTTCCATCTCCCTGACTGCTACATTGAACCTCTCCAGGTGACCGATCTGGAATATCAACTTGTTGCAGTTGG
>CAZGXS010000140.1:0-1508 GCA_964529935.1 uncultured bacterium
ATAAACGTATTGGCCCGGACTTCCTCAAAGCCGGGCTCGGCTATGGAGGAAGTTGTTTTCCCAAGGATGTCGCGGCTTTTATAAGAGTGGCGGAGGAGTCGGGGTATGATTTTCAACTCCTCAAAACGATTGAGGAGATAAACCGCGGACAAGTAGAAGGGTTTCTCAAAAAAATTAAAAAATCCTTGTGGACTTTGAATAATAAAACCATCGGCGTCTTAGGGCTGGCCTTTAAGCCGGATACCGACGATGTGAGGGAAGCTCCTTCTTTGAAGATAGTCACGAGGCTTCAGGCGGAGGGGGCTAAAGTTAAAGCCTTCGACCCGGCTGCTACCGAGACGGCTCGAGCCATTCTTCCGGATATTGAGTATTGTCCTGATCCCTATGAAGTAGCTGCGGGCAGCGATTGTCTTCTTATCCTTACGGAATGGGAGGAATTTAAGAATTTAGACCTTAAACGAATAAAATCGCTTCTCAAGAATCCCCTCATCATCGACGGGCGGAATATCTATAGTCCCCGGGAATTAAAAAAGATGGGATTCACTTATATAGGAGTAGGACGATGAAAAGATTATTAATAACCGGAGGGGCTGGTTTCATTGGCAGCAATTTCACTAAATATATACTATCCCGACGCGAGGATTATTTGGTAACGGTTCTGGATGCTCTTACCTATTGCGGGAATCTGGATAATTTCACCCCGGATATCTGGGAAAATCCCCGCTTCTCTTTCTGGAAGGGAGATATCCGTGATAAGGAGACGGTAGAGAACGCTATGCGCCAGGCGGATATGGTTGTCCATCTGGCTGCCGAGACGCATGTAGATAGGTCTATCGCTAACTCTGACCCTTTCCTCTCCACGGACATCAAGGGAACCCAGGTGCTTTTAGAGTCCTTGAGGCATCACTCGGTAGAAAGATTCATTCATATCTCCACCAGCGAAGTATACGGGACGGCAGAAGAGATTCCGATGACCGAGAACCATCCCCTCAAACCGAAAAGTCCCTATGCGGCCGCTAAAGCGGGAGCAGATAGATTAGCTTATTCTTACTTTGTTACCTATGACCTGCCCATTATCATTTTGAGGCCCTTTAACAACTATGGACCGCACCAATATCCGGAGAAGATGATCCCCCTCTTTATTACTAATGCCTTGGAGGATAAACCCTTGCCCGTTTACGGGGACGGAGCTTTTACCCGCGACTGGCTCTTCGTTGAAGATACCTGTCGAGCCCTGGATAAGGCTCTCCAGGGAGAGCTGGAGAGGCTGAAAGGGGAAGTAATAAACTTAGGGACGGGAGCGAATGCCGATATCAATACCACCGCTAAGCTCATCTTGGAGAAGTTAAATAAACCAGAAACCTTAGTCAGGTTTGTGAAGGATCGCCCCGGCCATGTTCAGAAACATCTCTCCTCCACTTCCAAGGCCAAGGTTCTTCTGGACTGGTCTCCCACCGTTAGCTTTGAGAAGGGCCTGGAGAGAACCATTGACTGGTATATAAGTGAGG